>JAHEAK010000087.1:0-5368 GCA_024642805.1 Kofleriaceae bacterium
AGGAAGGTCAGACATTGGCCGCACAGGAACTCGCTGCGGAGATCGACTGTGTGCAGCTCCAGTTGCAAAAGGAGCAAGTGCTGGCCAGCGACCTGGCTATCACCGAGCGAACCACCGAAGCAGCGCCGCAGCTCGACGTCTTGCGCGAACAGCAAAAGGCGACCGAGGCTCAGCTGGCCGTGCAGCGAGAACAGGTGCAAGTTCTCGAACGTGAGCGCGAGCGCTTTGCCGCGCTAGTGGCCGCACAGGCCGCGCCAGCCAAGCAGCTCGACGACATCGTCGGGCAGATAGCTGTGCTGCGCAGTCAGATGGCGTCGACGCAGAGCCAGGTGGCCATCATTCGCCAGCAGAGGAGCTCGTACAGTGAACAGGTCAATCTGCAGAACCGCGCCACCAGCAGCGAGCGCGAACCCACACGCGCGCGCCTCGCTCAGATCGAAGCGCAGATCAGCAAGTGCAAAGTCGTCAATCCCATCGCCGGCACGGTGCTGACCAAGTACGCCGAGCAGTTCGAGTACGCGACGCCCGGCAAGCCTCTGTACCGCATCGCCGACCTCAGCCACATTGTCCTGCGCGCCTACATCACGGGTGATCAACTTGGCAAGGTCAAGCTCAACCAGGCGGTGCGCGTCTTCATCGATGACGGGGCTGACGCCTTTCGCGAGCTGCCCGGCACCCTGGTTTGGGTATCCGATAAGGCGGAGTTCACGCCCAAAACCATTCAGACCAAGAACGAGCGCTCCAATCTGGTCTATGCAATCAAGGTGCGTGTCATCAACGACGGCTCCATCAAGATCGGCATGTACGCGGAGCTGTCATTCTAGTGTCGGCGACGGCTCAGAGCGACTCGGCGGTGCGCGTCGAGGGCCTGTGCAAGTCCTATGTGAAAGACGGCTCGCCGGCTCTCTCCGACCTGTCCTTCGAGGTCGGCAAGGGCGAGCTCTTTGGGCTCATCGGCCCGGATGGCGCTGGCAAGACAACGCTCATCCGCATCCTCACCACGCTGCTCTTGGCCGATCGTGGCACGGCGTCTGTGCAGGGCCTGGATGTGGTGAAGGACTTCCGTTCGATTCGTCGCCTGGTCGGCTACATGCCCGGCCGATTCTCTCTGTATCAGGATCTTTCGGTCGCGGAAAACCTGGCCTTCTTTGCGACGGTCTTTGGGACGACGGTCGAGGCCAACTATCACCTGGTCGCTGACATCTACCAGCAGCTCGAGCCCTTCCGTGATCGTCTCGCCGGCAAGCTTTCGGGCGGCATGAAGCAGAAGCTAGCCCTGTGCTGCGCACTGATTCACGCGCCCTCGGTGCTCTTCTTAGACGAGCCGACCACCGGAGTGGATCCCGTGTCGCGCAAGGACTTTTGGGGGATGCTCGGCCGACTTCGCGACAGCGGCATCACCATCCTCGTGTCCACACCCTACATGGACGAAGCGGCGCGCTGTGATCGCATTGCACTCCTCCAGCACGGCAAGATCATCGCGATGGACTCGCTCGCCGCGATGCTCGCCAGTCACGCCACCGAGACCTTCGCGGTGCGTGGTGAGCGCCCCTTTGCCATCCTGCAGGACCTGCGAGCCTATCCGGGGACGCGCTACTGCTTTGCCTTCGGGCAGGAACACCATCTGGTCTTGCACCATGATGCGGGCGGGCCCGCGGCGGCCAGCGCCTATCTGCGCGAGCGCGGTCACGGTGAGGTCGGCATCCGCCGCATCGAGCCCAACATCGAAGATGTCTTCATTGGATTGATGCACGAGCAGTCCAAGGAGCTACGCGGCCAAGCAGCAAGTGAGCTCGGCCATGAGTGAGTGGGTCATCGAAGCCGAGCAGCTGACCCGACGTTTTGGGGACTTCACCGCCGTGGACAACATCAGTCTGCAAGTGGCGCCTGGTGAGATTTTCGGCTTCCTGGGCGCCAACGGAGCCGGCAAGACAACGGCAATGCGCATCTTCTGTGGCCTGCTCGAGCCGACCTCTGGCCGAGCTCGGGTCGCCGGCTTCGATGCCATGAGCGAGGCCGAAAAGATCAAGCAGCAGATTGGCTACATGAGTCAGAAGTTCTCGCTCTACGGCAAGTTGACCGTCAAAGAGAACATCCGCTTCTTCGCTGGCATCTACGGACTCTCGCGCCGAGAGCTGAAAGAAAAGAGCGCGGAAATCGTCGACAGATTGGGGCTGGCCAGCAGCGCCGACAAGCAGGTCGACGAGTTGCCACTCGGTTGGAAGCAGCGCATAAGCTTTGCGGTCGCCACCGTGCACAAGCCCAAGGTGGTCTTTCTCGATGAACCCACCGGGGGCGTCGACCCGATCGTGCGTCGCCAGTTCTGGGACATGATCTACGAGTCGGCGGCCAGCGGGATGACGGTCTTCGTGACCACACACTACATGGACGAAGCCGAGTACTGCGATCGCATCTCGATCATGGTCGATGGTGCCATTGCGGTCATGGGCAAGCCCGCCGAGCTGTGCGCGCAGCACGGCGTGGCTACGATCGAAGATGTCTTCGTGTCACTGGCCCGAAAGGCGACCCGCCAAGGTGACTGAGCAGTCGAACTCGACGAGCCGCCTCTTGCGCGGTGCAGTCATGTTCTTTGCCTTCGTGCGCAAAGAGGGCAAGCACGTGCTGCGGGATCGCAGGAGTTTGCTCATCTTGCTAGGCCTGCCGGTGGTCATGATGACTCTCTTTGGCTTTGCCCTCTCCAACGAGGTCAAGAACAGCAACTTCATCGTCGTCGACAGAGTGCCCGATGCCGAAAGCATCGCTCTGACGGCTCGCCTCGACGAGAGTCGCTACTTCACTTTTGTCGGCAAGGTGCGCGACGAAGCGGAGATTCAGAGCTATTTCCGACGTGGCGCGGCTCGTCTCGCCCTGGTCTTCCCTGCGGGCTTCGATCACGAGATGCGCCATCTGGGGCACTCCCAGCTGCGCCTGATCGCAGACGACTCGGATCCGAACACGGCCAACACCGTGAGTAGCTACGCATCTGTGATCATCGCCCAGTACCAGGCGGAACTGGCCAGCGGGCCGCCGGGCTCAGGCGGCATCAGTGTCGAGGCCCGCATGCTCTACAACCCACAGCTCAAGAGCAGCTACATGTTCGTGCCGGGCGTCATGACCCTCATCATCATGCTGCTCGGCGCGATGATGACCTCGGTCTCGATCGTGCGCGAGAAGGAGCGCGGAACCATGGAAGTGCTGCTGGTCTCTCCCATGAATCCGCTGATGGTGATTACCGGCAAGGCCGTGCCTTACATGTTGCTGTGTCTGGTCGACGTCTTGATCATCTTACTGCTCTCCTATGGGGTGCTGGACATGCCGGGCGGCGCCAATATTCCGCTGCTCATCGCCGAGAGCACTCTCTTCATCCTCACGACCCTGGCGCTTGGCCTGGTGATTTCCAACGCCGTGCAGCAGCAACAGACGGCCATGTTCGTGTCGCTGGTTGGCCTCCTCATGCCCTCGCTGGTCTTTAGTGGCTTCATGTTCCCGATCGAGAACATGCCCCTGCCACTGCAGGTGATAAGTCACGTCGTGCCGACACGCTGGTTCTATCAAATCGCCAGCAGCATCATGATTAAACATCTGGGCTTTGCCGCGGTGATCAAACCGACCCTGGTGCTGGTCGGCATGACGCTGGCGCTGCTCATGGTCTCCTGGCGCACCTTCAAGCAGAGGCTGTAGTCATGCGCAATCTGATCTACATTCTGCAGAAGGAGTTTCTTCTCATCTTTCGAGACAGAACCATCCTGCGTCTGATCTTCATCATGCCCGTCATGCAGCTCTTGCTGATTCCGCTGGCCGCGGACTACGAGGTCAAACACATCTCCATCGCCGTTGTCGATCAGGACCACTCGAGCGAGTCGCAACGCCTGGTGCAAAAAGTCGGGGCTTCCAACTATTTTCGCATTGTCGCAACCCCCGCAGACTACGCCGAGGCCACGCGCCTGGTGGAGGCTGGGCGCACCGACCTCATTCTCACCATTCCACCGCATTTCTCGCGTGTCTTGGCTACGACCGGGCACGCGTCCCTGCAGCTTGCAGCCGATGCCGTCAATGGGGTCCGTGCCGGTCTCGGGACGACCTACGCGTTGGCCATGGTTCGAGAGTTTCAGAGCGAGTTACACCCAAGTCCGAAGCTAGCCGGTGGCGGCGTTCCCCTTATCGAGGTGACGACGGCCAGCTGGTACAACCCGCACGTCTATTATCCCGCCTTCATGGTGCCAGGGCTCTTGGCGGTGCTTGTGACCATGGTTGGCGCTTTCTTGTCATCGCTCAATATCGTCCAGGAAAAGGAAGCCGGGACCATCGAGCAGATCAACGTGACGCCCATCCGCAAGTACGAGTTCGTGCTCGGCAAGCTCATCCCTTTCTGGGTTCTCGGCCTCTTGTCGATCACCATCGGCATGGTGGTGGCCAAGCTCGCCTTTGGCTTGTGGCCGGCGGGTTCCTTCTTGACCATCTACGTATTCGCCGCGCTCTATCTGGTGGGTGTGCTTGGCATCGGTCTCTTCATCAGCACTCTCACTGACACGCAGCAGCAAGCCACGCTTTTGTCCTTCTTCATCATGATGATCTTCGTCCTGCTGAGCGGCCTGTACACTCCGATCGAGAGCATGCCGCGTTGGGCACAGCACATTGCCGCCTTCAATCCGCCCTCGTACTTCGTTGAGGTCATCCGCGGGGTCTACATCAAGGGCAGCACACTGCGGGACTTGCTGCCCACCCTGATACGCCTCGCTGGCTTTGCCCTGGTCTTCAATACCCTGGCGGTGTGGAGCTACCGCAAGCGCAGCTCCTAGCTTGGCGCCCCATCGGAGGCGTGGCGCGCATCGCCGTGGAATTTAGGCTGGAAAGAGTGCGTCGCGAATGGTGTCGAAGAGTGGATACTCACTCGCATCGACGCCGTCGGTGGTGATGGAGTCATTGAAGTAGCGCATGAAGCGGCCCCTTTCGACCAGGTTGTTCGGCAAGACTTCACCGAGCACTTTCAGGTGATGGTCGAGGCGCGGGACCTCGCGCTTGCCAGCAGAAAGCAGCTGGTCGGCCTGCTCGGCGTCGACGCCAAACTCGTGGCAGAAGAACTCATGGAAGCGCGCCATCTCGCGCTTGCTGGTGTGGCCATCGACTCCAATGACGGCTGCGGCCACACACGCGAAGGACTCTCGCAGCGGGCTGAGCTGGGGATTGTTCTGCATGATGCAGCCACGGTACTCCACAGCCGTGGTCGGCGACAGTCTTTCTCAGCGCTGCGAAGGCGGTGCCTCTCAGGCTTCTTTTGGGCCGCGCAGCACCTTGGCCAAGACCAAGGTGATCGGAGCGACCAGGAAGCTGGCAAGCGCGCCCATTTTGACGCTGTCTTGGATGTCGC
>JAHEAK010000087.1:5378-12513 GCA_024642805.1 Kofleriaceae bacterium
CCGAAGAGCTGGCCAATCTTGGTCATCGTGATGATGCCGAGCGGCTTGCCGACCAGGAGTCCGACGCCTACCAGGGCGGTGCCGACACCGACGGCGGAGAAGACCACGCCGGCGTTCACGAAACCAAAGAGACCGAGAATGATTTCGACCGGGCGTTTCCACCAGCCCTGCATCTTGTTGAGGGTGTCGTCACCCTGGGACTCGCCCGCTTCCCAGATACCGAGGTCGGCGTGCTCATGCGGCATGCACCAGGCGAGCGGCACCAAGGCCAGGGCAGGGTGTATGCCGCCCTTGAAGAAGCCGAACCAGAGAATCGAGCCTGAGAGCACCAGGTAGGGCCAGAAGTTCGACACCTTGAGAAGCTTCCAGAGGACCAGAGCCAGAGGAATGGCGATAGCCGACATGCCGAAGAGGTAGGCCATGCTGGTGTCGCCGGTAGGGTAGAAGGTGGCCAGGACGATGAGTCCACCGGCGTCGTCGGCAATCGCAAGCAAGAGCAAGAAGACGATGGCCGGGTGGGTCTTGCCGCCGAGGCGCGGGAAGATTAAGCGCGCCACCATGTAGCTAAAGGCGATGTCAGTTGCCATTGGCACCGCCCAGCCTCGAACGAGCTCAGGATCGAATTGGTGGGCGCCGAGTGCGTAGATGATCGAAGGACCAGCCATGCCGCCGATGGTGGCCAGAAGGGGCAGGGCGGCCGTCTTGCCGCTCGACAGCGAGCCACCTGGCAGCATGGCTTCGCGAATCTCTTTGCCAGCCAACAAGAAGAAGAAGGCCATCGCGACATCGTTGACGATGAAGTGGAAGAGGTTGACGTGGTGGCCAAGCACCTCGGCGTTCTCTTTGTGAATCAGGTGGTGATACGAATCGGGCGCCAAGTTGGCGTAGAGCAGAGCCGAAACGGCGCCCGCCAAGAGGAAGATGCTGTTCTCGAAGAGGAAGCTAATGATCGGTTTGGAATTACTCTGCGCTGTGTCGCTCATCGGTTACCCCGGGGCCTGTTGCCGTGTTGCAAGTGGCATGCAGCTACCAAGCCCATCGCCAGAAGTCGAGTAGAGGGCGCAGCGGGATGAGGCTGGGTCGTGCGATTCCTGGCTGGATCTCGCCTGTGCTTTCGGAGTGTTGCGCTTTCCGAGCGTTGCGGGAAAGGGGGAACTCGGCTGGTCGAGGATGTGCCGAAAAGGCGGCACCGAAAAAGCGGCGCCGGTGACGAGAGGGGGCCTGAGCTCTGCGCTTTAGAAGCGGGCCTGCATCCACAGGTAGAGTTTGTCGTCACCGCGCGCGTCATTGAAGACTTCTCGATACTCGTAGTTGAGCAAAAGGCGCAGCTTCTCGTCGGCGAGTCCGTAGTAGGCGCCAAAGGTCCAGCGCCGAAACTCATCGAGGTATGTGTCGACGCGCGCGATGGGGCCGACGCGCCAGGGCGTCTTGCCGACCAGGTTGAGGTAATAGCCCGACACGTCCTCGCTCTCGCCGACAGCCAGGTCGGTACCAACAGCAAGCTCCGCGCTGGCGAAGAACCAGGGGTGGTCGACGCGCAGGTCGGTGCCCAGTCGTTTGAACTCGAGCCGGAAGTCATCGGCCGGATCTTGATCCAGGTCGCCTGTGTCGATGTAGTCGCCGTAGCCGCCAGAGAAACCTAGCCAGATCTTCAAGTCCTCGCGCTTGTAACGGGCACCGACGCGACCCCAGACGCTCATCTTATCGGTGGCATCATTCTGAACGTTCATGCCGCTGCCGTTGACCAGGGTGATGGCATCCTCGAGGCGGAAGCCCTTGCCAAGGGGCCACTTGCCGAGCAGGCCGAGGCCGATGTCGCGCTGGGTCACGCCGCGCGCTAGCGCATCGCTCAGCTCGCTTCGATTCACCGCGTACAGGCGTGTTGATGAGGTGCGGGACTCGTAGCCGAACTGGGTCTTTTGCTGGCCGATGCGAAGCTCGTGGTGAGGCAGGTGATGCAGGCTGATATAGGCATCGCGCATGATGCCCGTGACCTCGGGAGCGCGCGGATCGACTTCGACCACGTAGCGAACCTTGCGCACCACCTTGCCCTTGAACTTCAGACGCACGCGCTGCACGCGGAAGTTGTCGTTGTCGACGACACCGTCCTCGCCGGTGGCGAAGGCGTAGCGGTAGAAGGCCTGGATGAAACCCGAGACCTCTGGAGCGCGCGAGCCCTTCTTATGCTTCTTCTTGTGGTGCTTCTTCTTGTGGTGCCCGTGGGCCTGCACATCCTGGGACGCAAGCTGGGCGTCTGGTTGGGCCCCCTCAGCTTCCATCGATTGCGCGAGGGCAGGGCTGGACGCCACCATGAGGCACGCGAGAAATGACAGGCGTTTCATACCCGCATCCTACGAAGAATTCGGTAGTGACGGGGCGCCCACCTCCCAGAAGCGAAGGCGCTGCCATTTTCCGCGGTCGGGGCCAGGCCTAAGTCGGCTTATTCATAGGCGGCGAAGGTGAAAGTCAGCTGCAGCTCGCCCTTGGCCTTGAGGGCTTTGAAGCCCGCCTCCGCCGTAGCACCGAGCACGACCTTGAACGAGCCGTTGAGTAGTTTGTCGAGATCCGTGGCGGCGTAATCGCCAAAGTCAAAGCTTGGCGACAAGGCGATCGTTCGCCCCGTGGTGTTGGCATCGATGGCGACGTCTGCCACCGCAAAGAAGTTGCCGGTGTCGTTCATCACGAACTGTACATCCACCGAACCATCGAAGACCTCGCTTAGCTGGGTAACGCCTTCCGAGCTCGCTGCCAGAGACAACTCCAATTTCGAAAGTTTGATGTCGGCGGGCGGTCCGCCAAGCTGGTCCTCTACGTCGGTGATGAAGGCACCCCAGGGGTTGCCAGATTCGGTGGTAATGCCCTTCTCCAGGCTGATGACGTTGTTGTCTTTGACGTCGCCCTCTTCGGCCTTGAGGTTGATGCCGACAGGCGCTGATACGCTGATGGGATCGTCGCCGCCACATGCGGCAAGGGAGGTGACGAGCAATAGAGCGAGACAGGTCTTGCGATTCATAAGGGCTCCTAGTTGGTCCAAGCTGGAGTTAGTCATGGTCTCAACTGTAGTGCGGAGATGGTCGTGCCGGGATGCAGATTTCCCCATGCCGATGGCAAAGAGTAGTGGAGAGTTGATCTCAACACTGCTGGGAGGGCGAAACCCATGTGGCTATAGGTAGTCATCCACCTGCAAGCGTGCACGGGCTCGCGCACACACTCACCTCGGGTGCCCAGGCGGCGTGTGCTCGCTCACTAACAGCAGGCTCGAAGTCTCGCGCCCGAAGATCAGCTGCCCGCTTGCAGCTCTCGAACTTCGATGCGGCGATTTTGCTGTCGGCCGTCTTCGCTTGCGTTGGAAGCGATGGGTTGCTCGTCGCCGTGGCCGACCGCTTCGATGCGAGCGCCGTCGATGCCTTTTTTCATCAAGTAGTCGCGACAGGCGCGGGCGCGCTTCTCGGAGAGGGTCTTGTTCTTGGCCGGGACGCCGACGTTGTCAGTGTGACCGGAGACCTGAATCCGCGAGCTGGGTTTGTAGGTCATGTACTCGACGACGCCGTCGAGACGCTCGAAGGATTCAGGTAGGAGCTCGGCGCTGTTGGTCGCGAAGGTTACGCCATCGAGGCGGTAGACCTCAGGCTCTTCCATTTCGAGCCCCGATTTGGAACCCGTTTGCCCGCCCTGTGCAACCGCTGCTACGGACTTGCGCACGAAGCGCTTGTAGCGCAGGGTGAGCTTGATGTTCTGCATGGGCTCGTCGGTGACGGTTACCTTGGCGTTGATGTCCTTTTCCCCCAAGCTCAGGTAGACAAGGTCGTAGCTCTTGCCGACCGGCACCAGAACTTCGCCATAGCCAAGCTCGTCAGTCTCGCCTGTGTAGTACTTTTTGCCGCCCTTGGCTTGCAGGGAAATCACGATGCCAGCGACAGGCTCGTCTTTGAGCTTGTCGACCACGAAGAACTTCATGGCCGCTTCGGTAGCTGTGGCTTTGATCTTGGATTCGCTGACGCCGTGCGCGCTGCCAGCAGTGGTGGAGTGCTTGATTTGAAACTCGTTGGAGGCTTCGCCATCGGCGGGCGCGCTATCGCTGCCATGGTCTGAGCTTCCACCCGTCGAGCTGTGAGAGGCCGGCGTGGTCTTTGAGGGCGAGCCGCCTCCGCAAGCCATCAGGGACAGAAGCGCTGCGCAAATCGTCATGGGTGTCTTGTGCATCATGGATCCTCTAGCTGGAACCGGCACGCTAACATAGTTGCTTGTCGGTGGCCTCGGACTCGGGGTAGGAGCGACACGGCAGGCGATCGCAGCTGCATCTGACACGGGGTGGTAGGCGCCGGGCCTAGCGCTGGCGGGCACCTGGGCAATGCACGCCGCATGTCGATCGCAGTGGCGACGTGATACCCTCGGGATGTGAAGCGAGCGCTTTTGGGCCTGATGTTGATGAGTGGCTGTTCGCTCCTCTTTGACACTGGCGAGCCTGGCGGAGACCCGAGCGATGCCAGCAGCAACGATGGCGCGAGCGGGGACGGCACTGGCGAACCCGCCGCCGACGCTGATCACGCCGCACCCGATGCCAACACCGAGATTTGCGCCCCAGGGACGATGGTGACTCTTACCGTCATCGTCGACACCAGCGGGCCTACCGGGCAACTGGCTTTGCCCGATTACGGCGGCGTCTTTTGCAACACCGCGATGGGGCAGTGTGAGTTCGCGATTCCCTGCCTCAATTCAGTAAGGCTCTACGCCACGCCCTCCGCCAACTTCGCTGGCTTCGGACCGGTGCTTGGTGGTTGTCCTGTTACCCAGTCGGCAACCACCATGACGCCGACAATGATCGCCGACTGCACGGTGCAAGGCTTTTTCGGCGAGACGCCGATCTAGAGCTCGCAGCCTAGCAGGCTGTTGAAAAAATGGCAGCGAGCGCCGGTGGTAGCGCGTCTTGCGTTAGGCCGTGGGGCCTGGACGTGGCATGGGCCGCAGTGGCCGTGCGCAAAGAGTCCTCGCCGATTGGGGACTGCGATCTTCGCTTGGTCTGTGCGTTTGCCATCGTGGTTGCCGGCTGCGTATTTGCGCTGACCACTGGACCCATGCCAGCCCAGGCGACGCAGATAGAAAGACCCTTTATTGATGGAACGGCCATGATCTACAGAGACATGGCAACGGCATTGTCCACCGACAAATCAACCGTGCACCAGCAGTTTGAGCACAGCTAGCGCGTGATTGCTGAATTGTTCAGCAGCCTAAGTACAGACCAGCCAGAAACGCTGGCGTTCTCGGCTAGGCTGAGCTTCGGCAAAGCCTGCGCACAAGCCCTGCGCGTCGAACGAAAGTGCGCGCGGCGCCACAGCGATTGCGTCGTTTCGCGGGCCTGCTTCTGGCTCGCCTCTTGCTGATGTGTGGTAGCGATAACCGTATCGGGAAGGGGGACGTTATGACTCGCTTCAAACTTCTTTCTGCACTCGCTGTTATTTTCTTTGGTGTCGCCGTTCCGGCTTGTGGCGAGAGCACTGGCTACGACAACGAGAAGGATTTCACCAGTCACGGCAAGCCCGATCCCATCAACTTGCCAATCCTGTGCCCGCATTCTCCAGAGGGCTGGGCGGGGGCCGGTAGGTACCCGGTTGGTGAGCTGAGCATTGGCACTCGCCTCGTCGATCCGGCCACGCTCTTTGCTCGCGATCGCACGCAGCCATTGGGTGAGCGCGAGGCCATTACATGGCAGGTGGCGGCCGTCTTGCTGAACATCGAGAGCGGCGACACGCCTCGTGACAATGTCCTAGTCGCGCTTGGCAGCCTCGACGACTGGTTGGTGACGCGTGAACTCGGCGACCAGCCCGCTGATGTCGGGGATGTGCATCGCCGCGCGGCGGACCAGCTCGATGGTTATTTCAACGAGCTTCGGCCCTGCAACTACGACATCCATCCTCAGGTGCTGGAGACGGATCCCCGAATCGGCGGAGATAGCTTTGGTAGCCATGATCGCGATGCGCTGGAAACACTCGGTGCCAGCCGCGGGCCTTAGTCTGTGTTTCCCTAGTCTGGGCTATTCGATCACGACGAACTCGAGACTCGAGACACTCCGAACGGCTCCCGAATCGAGGCTCGTGCACATCGAGCTGAGCTGAAGTCCCGCTTGCGGACCAGGCGCATAGCGACAGCAGTCCTTGGCGCAGCTCTGTTTGCCAGGCGCTGATGGCGCTGCCTGGGTGAGGAACCAGGCCTGGAATGCATCAAAGCTGCGAAGCTTGATCGATTCGCGGCAGCTGCGATCCTGGCAGCCAGCAGGACTCATGTTGACGGCGAGGTCGCCGCGCGGTGCAAAGAGGTCCGCACTCAGTGCAAGCTCACCAGTGCCTGCCGCATTCGCCATGAGGGCGCCGCTCTCATGGACCGAAGGTTGTAAGAGGCGCACGTCCCCCGTGAGCGCGATGAAGGCCGGGTTGTTCCATGCACTCTGCCACTCCGAGTCGCTGCGTGCCCGGATCAGGCGACCAAGGCAAGTTGGGCAGCCGGCGTCCTTGAGCTGTTTGAGCACCGCCAGACCTTCGTCGACTTCGCCTGCGACGTTGAGCAGACAGGCGTAGTTGTAGCGCGCGACGATGTGCCCAGGATCGGCCTGGACGGCGCGTGCGTAGGTCGCGAAGGCCTCTTCGAATGCCTGCGCGCGATGTAGTTTGAGGGCGCGCTTGTGCAGTCGGCGGGCCTTGTCCGCATTGTCATTGCTGACGGCGGCAAGTAGCACCGGTGGTAGCGCATCGGCGCGAGGCGTTGGCCTCGATGGCGGCGTGGGCGCGACGGGGGGCGTGGTAGGGACCACCGGCGTCGGCACCAGTTCGTGCTTCTCGCTCGGATCCTTGGTGGCGGCATGCGGCGTGGACTCGCTTGGGTCGCGCAAGGCTAGCAAGACCACGCCGGCAAGGGCCGATACGGCCAGGCCCGCGATTCCGAGTCGGCGCAGGGTAGGCGAGCCGCGCTTCGCTTGCTCAGGCAGCGCGGCATCCGAGCTGTTGGCGGTGTTGCGCAGCGTCGTGCCCCGGGTGTTGTGCACGGGAGAGGGCCCATCTGCGGTAGCAGCGCTTCCCTCTAGGGCCGCGCCAGGCACGGCGCTTCCCGGCATGGCGGCATCGGGCAGGAGCGTGCCAGCGAG
>JAHEAK010000667.1 GCA_024642805.1 Kofleriaceae bacterium
AGCGCGGCGGCCTGGCAGCTGCGCGAGGCTTTCTTCCTGCAAGCGCAGGACGTCGGCAACAGGCAGGTGCAGCTGGCCGTGGCGGAGACGATGGGCCTCGATCGCGCTGCGATCGAAGAGCTGCTCGACTCGGGCAGGGCGTGGGCGCAGGTCTCGCGCGACAGCAGACTGTGCAAGGAGCAGAACTTGACGGTCAGCCCGACCTTGCTCTTCGATGAGGGCCGCCAGGTGCTCAAGGGCAACGTCGGATTTCGAGTGATCGATGCCAATGTGCAGGAGCTCAAGCACAGCGCACTATCCAGAGGTCTCTCCGGGGGCCGTTCCGAGCATTCCTGGTGCTGAGCCAGACGAGGGCTCCAGCGCTGCTGCCAGGATGTTGTGCAATCACAGCGTCTTAGACCGGCGATCAAAAAAAAACAGAAAGTGGCGAAGGCTTGTGGGGCTGCGGGCACTAGGAGAGGCAAGGCAAATGTCTTGCGCCTCCCCAACCCCCAACCCTTGCGAGGATTTCATGAAGCCATTGTTGCGATCGACCCTGAGCCTGCTTTTCGCTGGCTCCCTTGCCGGCTGCTTTGCTGGCGGCGCTGACGGCACAGACAATCAACAACTTCTGCGCGGCCACGTGCCGCTCGAGCGCTACACGGTAGACATCGTCGGCGTGCGTGTCATCGCCGACGGCGCCACGGTAGCGGTTGCCAAGACCGATGCCCTCGGCAACTTCAACATCGCCGTGCCCGTGGGCAGCAATTACTCCTTCGAGCTTGTGAGTAGCGCTGGTACTCATGCTGTGCTCGCAGGTCCACTCGATGGCCCCTCGCCGATGAACTTCGACGTGTGCGATCCGGGTGCCGACTTCGATCTCGGCGACATCAATCCATTCGACTTTGAGCAAGTGGATGGCGACGCGCAACCTTGGGGACATCCGCAGGACGATTGCAGCGTACCGCCCTGGATCTGTGAAGGCGGAGCCAGTGGTGGCGGCGGACCTAGCACTGGCACCGGCCCCAATGGCGGCCCGAGCAGCGATCCCAATGCTGGCGGCATGGGCGGCATGGGACCCGACGGCAACAGCGACCCCGGCACAGGCAACTGCTGGAACGATCCATTGCCTTGCCAGGATCCCATGGCCGATCCCAGCTTCTGCTGGAACGAGCCTCTGCCATGCTCGGACCCGGCCGCGAACAGTGATTTTTGTTGGGACGAGCCGATGCCATGCACCAGCGGCGATCCTGCTGATTGCCAGCCGCAACCTCCGATGCCTTGCGAGAGCACCGGTCCAAACGGCGAGTGCTATCCGCCACCGCCCATTCCTTGCAACAGCAACGATCCGAGCGATTGTCAGCCACCACCTCCGCTGCCCTGCGATGGCATGGGACCAAACGGCGACTGCCCGCCAATGCCATGTGATGGCACCGGACCAAACGCGGGTTGCCAGCCTCCCTCCGAGCCATGCGACGCCATGGATCCAACCTTTTGTGAGCCTCCGCAACCCCTGCCATGTGGCCCCAATGACCCCACCTGTGTCGATCCTGGTAACGGCGGCTGCATGAATGGTTATGATGATCCATCGTGTTGGCCCGATCCCAATGGCTGTGTGATGACGCCCAATGGTGGCTTCATGGGATGTGATGCCTCTGTCGGTGGTGCGCCGCAGTTCCCATTCCCTAACTTTGGGTGTGCGGCGAATTAAGCCATGAAGCTCGGGCTGCTCACTGTGCTTGCTCTGCTCGTCTGTGTGGCGGGTCAGGCAAGGTCTCAGCCCGAGATGCGTGTGCAGGCCGACGCACCAGCGTGTGCGCCGGCCGCGCTCGTTAGCGGTGAGGCGGCGCTGGTTGCCGATCTGCAATCGGCGCTTGTCGATCTCGGTGTCGACACCGACGCCGGTTCGGAGTGCCCGGTCTTGCACGCCACGGTCGAGAGCGTCGCCAGCGGATACTTCGTGTCGATCAAAGATGTCTCGGGGCGTCACGCCTATCGCCGCCTCGGTGACTTGCAAGTGGCCGCGACGTGGATCGACTCGTGGCTGCGCGATGAGCTTAGTGCCCCGCTCCTGGCCGCTCGAGTCATCGCTGCGCCAGCGGCGTCAGCATCGCCAAGCTCTCCCGCTCCGGACGCCAGCGCGCCGAGCTTGGTGGCTGTAACGCTCCCCGCTGATGCGCGGCGGGTCATGCTCGCCGGCTCGCTGCACTACGAGAACGCCAATGCCTCTGACTCCATCGCCTGGCGCGGTGTTCGGGCCGAGCTGTGCGCGGAGCTTGGAGTTGCATGTATTGGCATCATGGCCCGGTTCGCGCAAACGAGCCAGGACGTGCCATTTGGCGATGCCTTTTCCGTGTTTTCCCAAAACGCGATCGATGCGATGACGATGGCCAGTCTGTCCTTTCAGCTGGGCCGCGCTACCCTGACTCCACGCCTTGGCCTGGGTCTTGGACGCCTGGCTTCCGAGCGCAAAGGCGGGCCTGCCTGTGCCTCTGGTCCCGCTCCTCTCATGCCATGTGTCGATGTTGTCGGAGACAGCGAGCCGGCATCGCGAAGCTCATGGGCGCCGCGTGCGGATGCAGGCCTCTCGCTTGGCTTGCCCCTCTCGTCGCGGCTCAGCGTCGCCCTTGGTGTGTCGACCGACCTGCGGCCGATGGGAGCGCGCGCCTACTACATCCAGAGCCCGGGACCCAATGGCGGGGAACCGCCCATGAACACCTGTCCAGGCAACGACCCTTCGGATCCACAATGTGCGGGAGAGCCGCCGAGCATGTTGGCGATGCCCGCCGATCCAGAGTTTTTCTGGAGACTCTCTTTAGGAGTCGAGCTGCGCCTATGAGCTCCGGTGGCACCATCTTGCCATTTCGGCGACCAAGCGCGCCCCCTCAGGCAGCGCAGACTGGCGACGCCAAGGGACTGGCGCAGCTTGGTGACGATGCGCTCTTGGCCGCATGCGCCGTCGGCGACGCCGGAGCCCTCGCAGGTCTTTACGATCGCCATCAGGGGGGCGTGTTTCGCTTCGTGTCGCGAGTGAGCTGCGGACCCGCTGGCGATGTCGAGGACCTGGTGCAGTGCACCTTCATCGAGGTCTGGAAATCGGCGGCTCGCTTTCACAAGAAGGGCAGCGTGCGCAGCTGGATCTTTGGCATTTCCGCCAACCTGACTCGCCACTATGTACGCTCGGAACTTCGACGGCGCACGGCGATGGTCGGATTCGCTGACAGGCCCCTGGCGGAGGTGGCAACACCCGATCAGAGCCTCAGCCATGCTCAGACTCTCCGGCTATTGCAGAGCGCGGTCGAGTCGCTCAGCTATGAGCTGCGGGTCGCCTTTGTCATGTGTGACATCGAAGA
>JAHEAK010000668.1 GCA_024642805.1 Kofleriaceae bacterium
CCCAGAAGACCGGCCAGAAGTGCACGGCGATTCGTCGGGTCTTCGTTCCCGCTGAGCGCTTGCAAGATGTGGTCGGCTCGATTCGCGAGCGCCTGCAAGACCTGGTGGTCGGCAACCCGGCCGCCGACGCCAGCGTGCGCATGGGCCCGGTGGCCACGGCCAATCAACACCGAGACGTCAAAGCTGGCATCGAAAGACTGGCTGCCCAAACCGAGGAAGGCTTCGGTGGCCTGGGTCAGATCGAGGCCCTGGGCGCTGCCAAAGGCAAGGGCTTCTTTGTCGGCCCCGTCCTGCGTGTCACCAAGAACGCTGCGGCTTGCCAGGCACTGCACGCCCATGAAGTCTTCGGACCTGTCAGCACGGTTGCCACCTACTCGGGCTCGGCGAGCGAGGCGGCGGCGCTGATTCGCATGGGAGAAGGTGGCCTGGTCAGCTCTATCTACTCCGACGATCGCAAGTACTTCGGTGAGCTCGTGCCGATGGTGGCCAGCTATCACGGTCGTCTCTACCTGGGCAGCGAGAAGATTGCATCGCAATCGCCGGGCCCTGGCACCGTCATGCCTGGCCTCCTGCATGGTGGCCCTGGTCGCGCGGGTGGTGGTGAGGAGCTCGGTGGCCTGCGCGGCATGGCTCTGTACCAACAGCGCACGGCCCTGCAGGGCGACAAGGCCATCCTGGGCGCTATCGCCGGTTCGTAACGGCGAGCCCTAGCAGGCTGCTGAACAATTCAGCAATCACGCGCTAGCAGTGCTCAAACTGCTGGTGCACGGTTGATTTGTCGGTGGACAGTGCCGTTGCCTCGTAGCGCCGCCCCCGCCTGCGCCGCCTGGGCTGCATGGGTCCAGTGGTCAGCGCAAATGCGCAGCCGGCAACCACGATGGCACTCGCACAGACCAAGCGAAGACCTCAGTCCCCAATCGGCGAGGACTCTTTGCGCACGGCCACTGCGGCCCTGCCACGCCCGGGCCCCACGGCCTAACGCAAGACGGGCTACCACCGGCACTCGCTCCCATTTTTTCGGCAGCCTGCTAGGGACTGTTAAAGAGCGTCGAGGTCACGCTCATCGTGCTTGGACTTCGAAAGAAGAGATAGTTGACCGTGTGTGGCGCACGGCCATAGAACTCTTCGTAGTCGCCGTGGCTGAAGCCCTCCGGTGCCTGGCTGATCTCGCCCATGTCGACATGGGTCAAGCCATAGGCGGGTAGGATCGCGACCAGGCGCTGAAAGCGACGCAGAAGGGGCGCATCGTACACGCCGGCAGCCGTCTCCTCGCGCAGGATCCAGGCTCCTTCGACGCAGCTCAATTGAACGGCGACTTGTTGAACCACGGCCAGCGGAGCCACTGAGCTGAGGGCAATGCGCAGATAGAACTCGCTTAGCACATCGGACTCGGAGAGCTCTTCTGGCATGGGTACATCGCCGTAGCGCATCTGCAGGGCGCACGGCTCGCGCCCCTGACACAGGAGATAGATGAAGTCGCAGAGATCCTCATCGGCCCCGGGCCTGACGATGGCGGCGGCTTTGAGCTCCGTGCTCAACTCTTCGGCGAGGGCAGCCAGATCTTGTGAGCTCACTCCTGAGACCATCGCCACCTCGTCGTCGAGGGCGCCCCACGAGCGCGAGGGGTACAGGCGTTCGAGCCATTGCTGCACTTGGCCGAGCATGCCGTGTTTGCGATCGTTGCAGCCGGTCTTGCCCGAGCAGTTGGTGCAGCCTCCCATAGGGGCTTCGTACCACGCCCGCAAACATCGGTGCTACTCTTACGCTAGTGCTCGAATCGGACCTGCAAGAGCTGCTGCGCGAGTTTTTGGCCACCTCCTCGGCACGCAGCGTTCGCATTGGTCGCGATTTGGGCGAGCTAGCTGGTAGTCAACCGGGTACGAAGCTTGGTCCCCAGCTTGGGCACCAGCCTGGCGGCCTGCTCTCTGTGCCCCTGGGACAGGGAGGCGTGCTGAGCGCCAACTTTGCCGAAAGCAGCGACCACGCCGGCAACACCATGAATCGACAACGACTCGAGAAGTGCGCTCGCAGTCTGCGCGCCTGCTTGCGCCGTCACGAGGGCCTGCACTGGCCCGAAATCGTCCTGCCGAGCGCGACCCCCGCGCGACGACAGCTCATCCTGGCCCGCATGCAGCAATTCCTGTGCGGCCTGGTCGACTCCAGCCCCATGCGGCAGATGGTTCTCATGTGCCGCGGCGCCATCATCGCCAGCGCCCTCCCCCTCGAGCCCCTCGATCACGAGCGACTCAGCTTGCTCGCCCGCCAGCTAGAACGCATCGCCGCCAACACCCAGGGCAGTGACCACGGTGAGCTGATAAGCGGCGACGTCTACGCCCGCAGCTTCTGGTACGGAGCGGCGCTCTTTGGATTCGTCGATACCGACTACTCGGTAGACTTCATACGGCATCGCTGTCGACACGTGGCCAAGGAGCTCGCGCATCTGCTCAGCATGCTCGACGACGACAGCCACGATCCGATTCGCTAAGCGCCGGATCCGATGAACTAGTTCTCATGGCCTCTTGGTGACCCTCGCCGAGACAGCGAGAGCGAGGCCATGGTGAGCACGATAATGCCCGACCAACAGGCCGCTTCGCGCTTAGAGGTTCTCGCGCTCGTCGAGAGGCAGGTCCAGGCCAAAGCCTTTGTGCAGTGCGCGAGTGGCCTTGTCGACATCACTCTCGTCGATGATGACGGAGATCTTGATTTCGCTGGTAGAAATCATCTGAATGTTGACGCCGGTCTCGGCCAGGATGTGGAACATCTTGCCGGCGACGCCTGCGTGCGAGCGCATACCGACGCCCACCACCGAGAGTTTGGCAACGGGTGCATCCGAGGTCAGCGAGGCACCGTTGTTGGTCAACTCAGCGCACTGGGTAGCGAGCAATTCCAAGGAACGCTTGCGGTCCGCTTGCCCGACCGTGAAGCTCATGTCGGTGAGGCCATCCATCGACTGGCTCTGGATGATCATGTCGACGACGATGCCAGCATCCGAGAGCGGCTGGAAGAGCTTGTAGGCGGCCCCCGCGACGTCAGGCACGTCGCGAATCGTGATCTTCGCTTCTTGTTTGACGGCTGCAATGCCAGAAACTACGACTTGTTCCATATCGTCCTCTAGATCCGTGACCCAGGTGCCTTCGGCCTCGGAGAAGGTCGATCGCACGTGAATGGGCACCTTGAAGTTCATGCCAAACTCGACGGCCCGCAGCTGCAAGACCTTGGCGCCGAGGGATGCAAGATCCAGCATCTCCTCGTAGCTGATACGCGAGATCTTGCGAGCCTCGGGAACGATGCGCGGGTCGGCGGTGTAAATGCCTTCGA
>JAHEAK010000669.1 GCA_024642805.1 Kofleriaceae bacterium
GAGGATCTTCACGACTTCTTCCTTTCAAGGCCTCTTAAAATCAGCGAACCGACCCAGTCGGACGCGCGCACGATATCGAATTTTTGGTCACCGCCCAACAGCCAGGCCAGTGCAAGCTCGTCGACCATACCGAAGATGCAGCGGGCTGCGGCGGGAGCGGGCACCTCGCCATCGAGCTCGCCGCTCTTCTGACCATCGGCGATGATGGTGGCCAGGATCTTGAGGTACTCGGCAAACTTGGGGTTGGAGTGCTCCTTCATGAACTTGGCGCTCTGGCGCAGCTCGACGGTGAGCACCTCGGCCAGGTGGGGGTGGGCCTGGACCATGCTCAGATGGGTCTTCACAAAGGTGCGCAGCTTGTCTGTATGCAGTTCATCGCTGGCGATGGCCTTTTGCATGGCCTCGCACACCTCGCTCATGCGGCTCTCGAAGAGGCAGATGAGCAGGTCGTCTTTGCTCTTGAAGTAGAGGTAGATGGTGCCGTCGGCGACGCCGGCTTCCTGGGCAATTTGCGAGACCTTGGCCGTGAAGAATCCGTGCTCGGCAAACACGGTCTCGGCGGCGCGCAAAATGCGGGCTCGCTTGTCGGCCTGGCTGGCCTTGGCCGTGAGTGAATGAGCGGTCATTCAGTGCACTCATAGCAGGATTTGACGCGGGGTGTCAACGCGTTGGGCCGCCTACCGCTGCAATCCAACTGTGCTAAGAATCAGGACGTGAGACCCTTATCGTCCCGTACTCTCATCGCTCTGCTTGCCGTAGCAGCTCTGCCTTTCGCCCCTGCCTGTAAGAAGAAGGAGAGCGGAAAAGCACCGACCGAAGCCTACAAAGACATCGAGAAGACCTTTGACACCAGCGAGCCTGCTCCCGAGGAGCGCAAGCCGGTTGAAGGCATCGATACCGCGGGTCTCGAAAAGCACATGCAAGTGCGCTTCGAATCGATGGTCGACAAGCTGCCTTCCCCATGCGGCAAGCCACACTCGCTGCGCACCTCGCGCAACAACGATCCTGACTGCAAGCGCGCGCCCTTTGCCGCCGAGTACGTCTTCTCCCTGACCGAGGATGGCGCCACCGACGACGAAATCAAGGAGCTCTACAAGTTCCGCTTCGGCGAGTCCAAGGTGTTGAGCTTCAGCTACGACCCAAGCACGCCGCACAAGGGGCCAACGGATGCCACGGTCAAGGTCGTGGAGTTCTACGACTACGGTTGCCCGGCATGCAAAATGATGAAGCCCGTCCTCGAGGAGGCGCTACAAGGCTTCGAGACCGACGTAGTCATTTACTACAAGCAATTCCCGCTGAGCAGCAAGGGCCACGAAGACTCGCCCCTCGCCGCCGCGGCCGCACTTGCTGCCGACAAGCAGGGCAAGTTCACCGAGATGCATGACGTCCTTTTCGAGCACCAGCAGGAGCACAAGATCGAGGACATCAATGGCTTTGCCGAGAAGCTCGGTCTCGACATGAGCAAGTTCAAGGCTGACTTCCTGGCCGTCAAGCCTGCGGTTCTCAAGGACAAGGCTGAAGGCGAGGCCTCTGGCATCAGCGGCACGCCGGCGATCTACATCAACGGTCGCTCCTACGAAGGGCCCAGCCATCCTAAGTACTTCAAAATGTGGCTAAAAGAGGCCCTCGCCGAGGCCATCTGAGACCTGCCTTGCGCTCCGCCGAGACGGGCCAGGTGATGGAGTTGTAACTTTTTCCAAGCGGGCTCGAATCTTCACTAGCTAAAGGCGTCCCATATGCACATGTCTACGAAACTCACTCGACTTCTGGTTTCGGCTACGGCCTTGCTCGCGTTTGCAACGACCGGCGTCGGTAGCGCTGACGCCAAGGTTCGCAAGGGCGATCGGGCGGCGAGCTTTGTCGGCATCAAGGACGGGCAGGGCAAGACGGTCAAGCTCTCCTCTTACAAGGACCGACTGGTGGTGCTCACCTTCGGGGCCAGCTGGTGCAAGCCGTGCAAAAAAGAGCTGCCCGCGTTTGAGAAGCTCGCCAAGAAATACGACGTCAAGCAAGTCGCTTTCATCGCCGTCAACGTCGATGAGGAGCTGGCGTCTGGCAAGGCCTTCGTCAAGAAGTCAGGCCTCAAGAAGGTCAAAGCGGTTTTTGATCCCAAGCAGTCGACGGTGAAGAGCTTTGATCCACCGACGATGCCGACGACCTTCATCATCAAAAATGGCATCGTCAAAGAAGTGCACGCCGGCTACCGCGACGGCGACGTTGGCAAGATCGAGAAGATCATCGCCAAAGAGCTCAAGTAGGGCCGCACTGGCCAGCCAGCTACTCGCTTGCCAGGCCCTCGCGTAGGCAGCGGCTAGCAGCTACTCGCCAGCCAGCTACTCGCTGTCTAGAATGGGCGACGTCGGCGCCACAAGATCGCCAGCAAGAAGAGGCTTGCGGCCAGGCTCGAGCTTGAGCTCGAGCTCGAGCAACCGCCGCTGTCCTCGCGGGTGTCGGGCCAGCAGTAGCCCTTGTCGCCGGCGCTTAGACAGCGAAAGGCATCGGGACAGCTCGAGTCATCGCCGGCCGTGCACTCCTCGGTGCACAGCTGCTCTTCGCCAACCGTTGCGCAGATCGAGCTTGTGCATTGTGCATTGCCAAGACAGCTCTCTCCGAGCCCGTAGTCGGGGGCTTGGCAAAATCCGTCGTCTCCGCACACGTAGAACTCGCTGCAGCCCTCGGGACCTGTGCAGGTGGAGTCGAGGGTGACGTTGATGATCTTGCTGCCCACGTCGCCTCGGTTATCGATGCCTCGGGCTTCGATCTTGACCGGGCCGTCGGGAATGCCAGATGTGGCGATGATGAAGGGCGGTTGACGACCGAGCAGAGTTTGTTTGAGCTCGTTGTTGATCCAGATTTCCACCGTCTCAAGCCGGGTGTTGTCGCTGGCTTCCACGTGCACCTGAAAGCCGGCCTTGACCGTGCTGTTGTCAGCGGGCAGCACGAAGCTCACCTCAGGAGGCTGCGGGACGTCCTTTTGGGCCACCCAGCTGCCGATGTAGTTGGCAAAGGCGGCGACTCGCGTGGCCCCGGATTGCCCGACGCAGCCCTGCAGGCCGTAGGAGGTGATGCTCGACACCCGCTCGATGCCATCGTTAAAGGTCAGAAAGCCAGGACCGCCAGAGTCGCCCTGGCAGGTGTTGGTGCTGTTGGTGCCGTAGTTGAGCACCGAGCTATTGGTGAAACCGGTGATGGGCGTCGACATGTGGCGCTTGCTACCGGAGCCGACTTCGAAGCTGGTATTGCCCCAGCCGACCACGTGCAAGAGCGCACCGATGGCGTTGTTGCCGAGCACTTGCGTGTTGTAGGGCATC
>JAHEAK010000670.1:0-1793 GCA_024642805.1 Kofleriaceae bacterium
ACCGCGGGCAAGGGCAAGATCGTCATGGCCACCGTCAAAGGCGACGTCCACGACATCGGCAAGAACATCGTCGGCGTGGTCCTGGCCTGCAACGGCTACGAGATCATCGACATGGGCGTCATGGTCCAAACCAAAGACATCCTCGACGCGGCGCAGGCCAAGGGCGCCGACCTCATCGGCGTCAGCGGTCTGATAACGCCCTCCCTCGACCACATGGTCGCCGTTGCCAAAGAGATGCAGCGCCGAGGCATGAGCACGCCGCTTTTGGTGGGTGGCGCAACGACCAGCGCCAAACACACGGCCGTCAAAGTCGCCCCCGAGTACGCGGGCCCGGTCACGCACGTGCTCGACGCCTCGCTCGCGGTGGGCGTGGCCTCCAAGCTACTCGGCACTGACAAAGAGGCCTTCGTGGCGGAAACTCGCAAGAAGCAAGCCCGCATGGTCGAGCAGTTCGAAGCCAAGCAAAAGCGTCAGCCCCTCTTGCCCATTGCCGAGGCCAGAACTCGTCGCCTCGCTATCGATTGGACGGCGGCCCCCGTGGTCAAGCCCGGCTTCCTCGGCACCAGAGAACTGCGCGCCAGCCTAGCCCAGCTCTCGGAGTACATCGACTGGACGCCCTTTTTCCACGCCTGGGAGCTCAAGGGCCGCTTCCCCAAGATCCTCGACGATGAGCGCTACGGCGAAAAAGCCCGCGAGCTTTTCGAAGACGGCCAGGCCATGCTCAAAACCCTCATCGGCGATGCCCGCCTCGAGGCCAAGGGCGTCTATGGCTACTTTCCGGCTGCCAGCCATGGCGAAGACCTTGTCATTTACCAGGGCGAAGATCGCACCCAGGAGCGCGAGCGCATCCCCATGCTTCGCCAGCAGGGTGAGCTTGCCAGCTGTCTTAGTCTCGCCGACTTCGTTGCGCCAAGTGCTGACTACGTCGGCGCCTTCGCCGTGACTACCGGGCTGGGTCTAGACGCCATCGTCGCCGACTACGAAAAGGCGCACGACGATTATTCCGCGATCATGGCCAAGGCCATTGCCGACCGCTTGGCCGAGGCCTTCGCCGAGTTCGCTCACGAGAAGGTGCGCAACGAGCTTGGCATCGCCAAGGGCGAGACCCGCGATGACCTCATTGCCGAGAAGTACCAGAGCATTCGCCCGGCCTTTGGCTACCCGGCCTGCCCCGACCACGGTCCCAAAGAAGAGCTCTTCCGTCTGCTCGACGCCACCAGCGCGACGGGCATCGCACTGACCGAGAGCATGGCCATGCTGCCGACCGCGTCGGTGAGCGGCCTGTACTTCTTCCATCCCGAGGCAAAGTACTTTTCGATCGGCACCATCGGCGACGATCAGATGGCCGACTACAAAGCGCGTGGCGGCAAGGCGATCGGGCTCGGCGCGCTGTAGGCGCTGCTGGCATGGCGGGGGCCTTGCGGGCTAAGTAATACACCTAGGCCACGATGCCTAGCAGGCTGCTGAAAAAATGGGAGCGAGCGCCGGTGGTAGCACGTCTTGCCTTAGGTCGTGGGCCCTGGGCGTGGCAGGGCCGCCGTGGCCGTGCGCAATGAGTCCTCGCCGATTGGGGACTGAGGTCTTCGCCTGGTCTGTGCGAGTGCCATCGTGGTTGCCGGCTGCGCATTTGCGCTGACGCACCGATGCCTTGGGGTGGCGGCTGCGAGATACGCGGTAGAGGGCCACTCCGCGGCGCCCAGCCACGCGGTTGAACTGCGCGTACCCGAGACTTCGGGAGCGCCTCGATCAGGGCCACAATTACCGAGCGCAATCGACTCGCCTTCTCAAATAAG
>JAHEAK010000670.1:1922-3311 GCA_024642805.1 Kofleriaceae bacterium
CTCTGAGAGCCAGCCATCCGAGGGGCCATTGTCCGAGGCCATTGGAGCAATGAAGAGCACATGAGAACAAAGCCGAACATACTTGTCGCACTCGCGCTCTTCGCCGCTTGCGGAGATACCCAGAGCGCACCGGATGCGGCTCTTGCCCCCGGTCTCGAGACCATGTCGGTGATTTTCGATCCCGGTTTCATTGGCCTCGTCGCCTTCTCCTCGGAAGCAAGCGGCGAGCTAATCGATACCGGCACCGTTGCCGCCAATGGCAAGGTTTCCCTCGATGTTCGACCGGGTGGCATGATCAGTCTCGAAGCTGGTAATGCCGGCTTGATCAGCATCTTGAATGTCGACCCCAGCGCTGACCTCGTGTGGCAAGCGCCGCCCCCGCTGGCTTCCCCCGCACGCTCCTTGATGGTTTCGTCGAGCAACAACCTGGGTGCGACTCGCTACCAAGTGGCCGCCTGCCAGGATCAAACCCAAAGCCGGCAATCGCCATTTTCTACCGAGCTAAATCTAAGCTCCGAATGCATCGCAGAGGCCGAGCTCAGCGTGCTGAGCATCGCCGCCAACAACACAGGACTCATGGCCTACGAGCACGCGTCGCTCCGTGTCGCCGACGAGCTCGATGCGGTGCACGAGATCACCTGGCAAACTGACTTTGAAGAGGTTGCACTGGATCCCTTCATCCCTTTGCTTGCCTACGCCGCCGAGGTCGCGCCCAAGCTCGCTTTCGGAAATCTCAGCGTGGAGCTGCCACTGCAGGACTTCGATCTCGACAAGCGCAGCTTCGACAAGCCACCCATCGCCTCCGAAATCATGTGGACACGTGTCGTCGCCTATAGCGGCGGGCGTGGCTGGCAAGAATATGCCGGCCCGCTCTCGACAGCCGCCTCCGATTGGCTTGGCTTTCCCAACGGCATGGTCATTCAGCACAGCGCAGATGTGGATCCGCACATTCGCTGGCTTCCGACCGACCAAGGGGACTACCAATCGATCTTTTGTTTCTGGGAAGTCGACGCCGAGTATGGCTTTTGGCAAGTCATCGCAGCCCCCGACGAGAATCTGGCCATCTACCCTGAGTTGCCCGCACAGCTGCAAGGCTCCATGCACCTGGGAATTGAGCCCACGGCTCCCACTCTAGGTCAGCTCGAAATCGTCGATTACACCGACATCGAGGGCTATGCAGCCGCGACCAATGCGGGCCGTATCTCCTGGGCCATCACGCCACCGCTTCGCGATCAGCACCTGGATGAGGGCGGGGCCATCGCCAGCACCATGACCTTTTCGGACTAGGGCCGCTGGGCAGTGGCGGGGGTGAGGCCTGCGAGGATCTCAGTGCCGAGACCTCTGATCACGTTCGCTTGACTTTGGCTACCCGCAGCGGCAAAGGCTTCG
>JAHEAK010000088.1:0-4349 GCA_024642805.1 Kofleriaceae bacterium
CGTCGCGATTGCGCAGACTGAGAGCAAATTGCAGGCGCCGCACGATGTCGTTGCGAATCAATTGGCACCACCCTCGAGCGCGGCCTTCAGTACGCTCAGCATGTAGGCGGTGTCCCTGCTGCCCGCCTGCTCGCGAATCGAGTGCATGCTGAGCATGGCGCTGCCGATATCGATGGTGCGCACGCCGAGCTCGGCGGCCGAAATGGGCCCGATGGTCGAGCCGCACTGCATGTTGGATTTGATGACGAAGTCCTGGACCGGTACTTCCTGGCTGCTGCACAAGTCGCGGAACCAGGCCGAGGTCTCGCCGTCGGTGGCGTAGCGCTGCTCGACATGCTCCTTGATGACGGGCCCGCCGTTGAGAATGGGCGCGTGCTTTGGCTCGTGCTTGTCGGCGTAGTTGGGGTGGATGCCGTGGGCCATGTCCATGCTGACCAGGATGGAGTTGGGAATCGCCCGCTCCATGCCACCGGGACAACGATCGGCGTAGTGCCTCTCGATGCGAGCCAGGCTGTCGCGCAGGAACGCGCCCATGGCACCGCTGTGCGAGCGCGAGCCGACTTCTTCGTGATCGAAGAGCACGACCACCTGGGTGGTGTCAGCCGTTTCGGCGTCGATGAGAGCCCGCAGCGCCGCATAACAGCTGGCCTGATTGTCGAGACGAGGTGAGAAGATGAAGCTCTCGTCGAAGCCGCCCATGGTAGGCGGCTGCACATCCATCAGTCCCAGGTCCCAGGACAAGACCTCGGCGCCGCCGAGCTCGTCACTGAGCCACTTGCCGAAGGCCGGCGCGCTGCCCATGCCAACCAGCGGCGGCAGGTGATCTTGAAAGTCGAGCTTGAGGCCCTTGCTGTTGACCTCGCGATTGAGGTGGATGGCGAGATTGGCGATGCGGGCGATGGGCTCGTCGCAGCGAAAGAGCCTGGCCTTGGGACGACCGTCGCTGCCACGCACGTGCACGCGACCGCTGACTCCCAGATCGCGATCGAGCCAGGTGCTCATCAGTACGCCGCCGTAGGGCTCCACGCCCCATTGCGCATAGCCGTGGCGGCCAAGATCGGGTTTGGGCTTGATGCGCAGGTTGGGCGAATCGGTATGCGCCCCTAGAATGGTGAAGCCGGCAGCGGCCGGTGAGATAGCGCCCGCGCGATAGGCCAGAATCGAGCCGGCGCGTTTGACGAAGGCCGCCTGCCCCGCTTCGACGCTCAGAGGCTCATCGCTGTCGCGAAACTCCTTGAAGCCAGCGGCCAAGAGCCGACGTGCGCTCTCTTCCACGCAGTGAAAGGGCGAAGGGCTTGCCTGGATAAAGCTCAATAGATCCTTGGTCGCGCTCTTTGGCATGGCGCGCACAATAGCAGTTTTCCGCCCCGGCTCCCTGTGAGTCGCGAACGAGCCTGGCTGGCCGTACCATTCGGCCATGCCCAAACCGAGCGACCATCCTGCGCCCATCGCCGCGACCAAAGCGCATACCGTCAGCCATCACGGTCATACCCTTCACGATCCCTACGCCTGGCTGCGCGATCCTGGCTACCCCGCGGTCACCGACGAGGACATCCTGGGCTATCTGCACGCCGAAAATGCCTACTACCAGGCCGCGCTCGCGCCCCACGAGAAGCTCACCGAAAGCCTCTACGAAGAGATCGTCGGCCGCATTCAACAAGACGACTCCTCGGTGCCGCACAAGCACGGCAACTACCTCTACCACTGGGAGTTCGAGAGTGGCGCGCAGTACAAGCGCTGGTTGCGCACGGATCTCGATGGCAAAAGCTCCTGCCTGCTTCTCGACGAGGTCGCGCTTGCCGAGGGCCTGGATTACTTCCGCCTCGGCGGTTTTTCCGTGCGCGATGACCACGAGATCCTGGCCTGGTCGAGCGATACCGACGGCTCCGAGCGCTACACCATTCGCCTCAAGGAGATCGTGAGCGGCCGACTCTTGCCCGATGAGATCACGGGCACGGGCGGCTCGGTCGTGTGGTCCATGGATGGCCAGAGCTTCTTCTACAGCGTGCTCTCCGAGGAGCACCGCCCCTACAAGATCATGTTGCACCAGCTTGGCCAGCCTGCCAGCGCTGATACCTGCGTCTACGAGGAGAAAGACCCGAGCTTCTTCGCCGGCGTGAGCCGCACCTCTTCCGATCGCTTCATCGTCATCTCCGCGGGCGATCACGTAACCAACGAGCTGCGCATCATTCCCGCCGACGAGGTTACCGCTCCGCCCCAACTGATCAGCGCCCGTCGCACCGGCCACGAGTACTACCTCGATGACAACGGCGTTCGCTTTCTCATTCGCACCAACGACATGCATCGCAACTTTCGCATCGTCGCCGCCAGCTTCGACGCGCCGGAAGCAACGCACTGGCGCGGGCTCATCCCGCCCTCCGACCATCACTACCTCAAGCACCATACCTGCTTTCAGGACTTCTTCACCGTCGAGGAGCGCGCCTTTGGCCAGGAGCAGATCCGCATTCGCCACTACGCCAAGCCGGAACACGAGGCCATCGAGCACTACATCGAGTTCCCGGAGCCGAGCTTCTCGGCAGCCCTTGGCACCAATGCCGAGTTCGATAGCGCGGTGGTGCGGGTCGGCTATCAGAGCATGGTCACGCCACCCTCGGTGATGGACTACCACCTGGAAGGCCATCGACTCGAGCTGCGCAAGGAGCAGGCCATTCCCTCTGGCTACGACAAGAGCGCCTACGTTAGCGAGCGCCTGATCGCGAGTTCCCACGACGGCACCAAGGTGCCCATCTCCATCGTCTACAAGAAGGGATTCGCGCGCGACGGCAGCCAGCCGCTACACCTCTATGGCTACGGCGCCTACGGCATCGGCATGGTGCCCTCCTTTTCGGCCTCGCGCCTGTCTCTCCTCGATCGCGGCTTTGCCTACGCCATCGCCCACATCCGCGGCGGCGACGAAATGGGCTACCACTGGTATCAGGAGGGCAAGCTCGACAAGCGCACCAACACCTTCCACGACTTCATTGCCTGTGCCGAGCATCTGATCGCTGAGGGCTACTCGAGTGCCGGCAAGATTTCGATCTCGGGCGGCTCGGCGGGCGGCACCTTGATGGGTGCCATGGCCAACATGCGTCCCGATCTGTGGAGCGCGGTGGTCGCCCACGTGCCCTTCGTGGACGTCTTGCACACCATGCTCGATGCCTCTCTGCCCCTCACGCCGATCGAGTGGCCCGAGTGGGGCAATCCGCTGACCGACAAAGAGGTCTTCGAATACATCCTCAGCTACTCGCCTTACGAGAACACCCGCGAGCAGCACTATCCCAACCTCATGGTTACCTGCGGGCTCAACGATCCGCGGGTGACCTATTGGGAGCCGGCCAAGTGGGTGGCCAAGCTGCGCACGCATATCCAGGGCGAAGGCCTCATCATCTTCAAGACCAACATGGGCGCGGGCCACGGCGGTAAGTCGGGGCGCTTCGAGAAGTTTCGCGAAGTGGCCGAGGAGTACAGCTTCATCCTGGAAGCGGTCGGCAAGGCCTAGGTCTTCCGGGGCCGAGCTGGCCCGAAAACAAAAAGGCCCGGAGCAGATTCGCTCCGGGCCTCACACAGGTATGTGTTGATGACGTTGCCTCTAGACCATTAGAAGCGAGGCGGGCCGCACTGACCAGCCAGCTTGCGCTGCATGGTCAAGTCGTAGAACGATTGCAATGCGGTCATTGCGTTGTCGTCCAACTGGAATGCTCCGTGGTTCTCGTGCGGAGGGAGCTGGTTGCCAACCGACTCCAGACGGGCGCGGTTGATAACCACGTTTTGTCCAGTTGCATCGAGAGTGAAGTACGAAGGCATGAGGGCGGGGGACTGCGTGATGTTGTCGAACACTCGCTGAGACTGGTCGCTAGCCATGAAGCCATCGGCTCCGAGGTTGTGACAGGCCTCGCAGTTACCTTGGTTGTCAGCCTGCTTGTTGGACCACTCTTGAGCAACGTTGAGGTTGTCCCAGTCCGTGAGTTCCATACAGCCAGACCATACAGCCAGAGCAGATGCGGTTTGATCACCACCGACGTTCGCTGCCTCGATGGCCTCTTGAGCAAGCCACGCTTGGATTGCGCTGAGGTCATTGGCCGAGAAGGTCGCACCGTAGTGTCCACCACCAGTGCCGTTAGCAATGAGCTTGGCGCCAGCTGATTCGTACCCTGGGTAGAGACGGTCGCGGTGGATGCTGATGGTGTCGTACGCGTCGACAGGTTGAGCGGCGATGAATGCTGGGTCTTGCGAAGAGTGGCAAGCACCGCCGGGGTTACAGGTTGCTCCGATGACTGGGCTAACGTTTGCCTCGAAGAGAGCGCGAGCGGTAGACAGGTCGGAAGGAGTGGGGTCGGGTTCCACCGTCC
>JAHEAK010000088.1:4359-12429 GCA_024642805.1 Kofleriaceae bacterium
AGCCGGGGTTGGTGTTATCGGGAAGACCGGGCCCCGTGTTGAAGTCGCCGGCGCAGCCCGTGGCTACGAGAGCGAGAGCTCCAAAGAGCGTGAGATACGTCGGTTTCATTGTTAGAGGCTCCGGCGGCGGCGAATAGCGAACATTGCAAGTCCAAGGAAGAGGAAGCCGAGACCACCCGAAGTCGAGCCAGTCGTCGAACAGCCACCCGAGGAAGCGAAACCAGACTCGTTGCCCGAACCGGTGCCGTCAGGCTCGCCGCTTGGGTCTTGACCAGGCTCACCACCTGGGTCTTGTCCTGTGTCTTGACCAGGCTCGTCGACAGCTGGCTTCTCGAGCGAGGTCCAGATTTCGAAGAAGAGATCAGGCTTCATGGCAGGGACGCCGGCCGAGGTCATCTTGCCGGTGAGGGCACACATGTTGATGACGGGGATGCCAGCTGCGGAACCACCGGCTCCAATCGCACCAGCGAATGGGTTCGGGATGATGTGACAGTCGGTGAAGTTACGACCCTGGTTGTTTGGGTTGTTGCCGAGGTACTTGGAGTACTTCTGGCCGTCCATTGGACCGCTGAGGTTGTGAACCGAAGAACCCATGACCGTCTGAGCAGCAACAGGGACGTTCATGATGCCCGAGTTCACACCACCACCACCGTTGTGGTTAGGAGCCAGGAAGGAGTAGGTGGTAACTGGAGCGTCAACGGTTCCGGTGAAGGTCTGGAACATGTTGGCGTGGGTGAATTCGACTTGCGACTTGATGACCTCGTTGGTGATGTCCATCGGCGCAGCCAGGTTGAGAGCAGCGCGGTTTGGCGTGGCGTAGGCCATCATGACCTTGTCGTCGTAGCCGCCTTTTTTGTCGTTGTTGTTGTTACCGCGGTGCATCTGGTACTGAAGAACGATTTTGCCGGTGTTGGCGCCATCGATCGTCTTCTCAGCTTTCATCTTGATACGCATTGCGTAGGTGCGCTGACCGGAAGCGGTCTCGCCCTCGTGAGCGACTTGCTCTTTCCAGAGCTTGGCGCCAGTTGCGTGGTCGATGGCTGCACACCAGACGCCATCGCGTTGTGGTTGGCTGTTGCCCTCAGTACCGCAGCAGATGCTGGTATCAGGTACGCCATCGGCGTCCGTGTCCATTTGCTCGCAGGTACCGCGTGAGCGCTCTTCCTGATCGATGAAGGAGGTGTCGAAGATTTTCTGAACGTCGCAGGTGCCGGGGTTGGAGGTGCAATCCACAGAGATGTAGTTTGCCCAACCGTCGTCTTGACCGTTGCCGTTACAGAGCTCGGCGCTCATGATGTAGACCTTGCCGTCTGCAGCAGCGTAGGTAGACGAGCCACCACCTGCTTGACGACCCGAGCAGTTGTCGTTGTTCTTGGCCATGATGACACCAGAGGTGTTGTTCTCAAGGCCGAGGTTGTTGATGTTACCGGTGAGCTGCTGCAGGTTGCACTGCGAGTCGACAACCTGAATGTAGCGCTCGGTGTTGGTGTTGTTGTTGCGATCCCAGTTCTGGGTAATCGCGAAGAGACCGCCACCAAGAGCATCAACCTCTGGGTGGTGGTAGGCGCGGTTCTCATCCGAGTTGCGCTGCGAGACGTATTTGAAGTTGGCGACGTCTGGCTGGAGGGTGAGACCGGAATCGGTGCTGGCATCCTGGACCAGTTTGATTGGCATACAGGCGCCCTGGATGTTGCCAACCTGAATCTCGGCGCCCAGGTTTGGACCAGCAGGGCCATCCAGACGGCCGGTGCTCATCATGACGACAATGCCGGTGTCTTTGAGAGCTGGATCGAAAGCGAAAGAGGCTTGCTCTGGGGTGTGCTCCTCGTCGGTTGGGCGCAACACCTCGATACCATTGCGGATTCGAGTGCGGGCGGCGTCCAGAGGATCGGCGGCCTGAATCACGACGGTATTGGCGCTAGCGGTGTTGGCGTGGATGACTGGAAGTGCAAGGGCTGCAGCTCCAACCAAGAGTCCGAGTTTCGTTTTTGTCATCAATTTTACCTGTTTGTTCCCGTTCAGAAGGTTAGTCCCTTTATGACCACAGCTTTGTCGATCCGCGCTTCCTTGGGTCGAGACAGTGGCGAGCTGGCTCGGGAAGCGTTGGTCTTTGTTTCGGCTGGGCATGAGGTTCACGATGGGAGCCGGTGCGAGTGCGCCGACATGGGTGGCTTGTGCAATGGCCATGCCCCAAACTGATTTCCTAATTACAACTACTTGGCGCCCGAGTGATCCCTTGATCTGGGACTTGGGTTCCCGATCGTCGGGTCGGCCCCCCCCGAGACCCCACAGACCCTAGCTCGCAGAACTAAGTCACTATTACCATTACATAAAAGTGATCCCGGGCGCCTGTCTTTTGGGATGTAAATCCCCACCTACATGCTGTTTTCCAGCTTACTTCTGGCACGGCGCGAAGTCTGCGGCGCAGCACTTTATTGATCGCCATTTAATTCAACAACTTGCGAGAACGCGCCGATGAGGGCGTGATCTGGGGCTCATCGTTCCCCCCTGCCCACTGGGGGCGGGCCCGGGAGTGAGCCCGGAACGCTTCTTTGCGGTACCACATTGATTTGTTGGCGAAAGTGTGTCCCGCTACAGCCATGAACCGGTGGATCCTGGCGCTCCTTGTCGTGTTTGCGGGTCTCGGGCTGGTGATGTACCAGCTCTTCAAGGGCGGCAGCTCGCCGGCCCCGCAAGTAGCTGTAAGGGATGCAGCCCCAGTGCAACCGACTGTCCCCGCAGACGCGGCTCCCTATAAACCCCGAGCAGTGGAGTTCGATGCCCGCACTGCAGCGGAATCGGCGCAGCTGGATCCAGAGAGCGAAGAGTTCTCGGCGCAGCTGGATGTCCGGATTCCCGATCGCTTCCGGGCGGGCCTGGCTCGCTGCGATCGCAAGGGTTTCGACCCGGACGCTAAGATTTCATTTAGTTACACCCTTACCATCAAGAGTGGTGTGGTCAGCGCATCCAACGTTCATATAGAAAACAGCGACTTAGGTGACAAGACCCTCGAGAACTGCATGACGGGCTCCATCGAGGCCACCCGCTGGACCGACCCAGAGCTCCCCGACTTCAGCGAGGACCAGGATCTCTTCCTGCGCATCCGCTCTCTCGACAAGTACCTCGACGAGAAGGAGCAAAAGGCTGCCAAGGACTCCGAGCGGATCTCGGACTAGGGCCGAAACGCAAAAACGCCCCCGAGTTCTCGAGGGCGGTACCAGGGATCCAGGTCGGGCTGAGGCGGGGAGCGCGAGAGGCTCCCCTGACCCGCTAGAAAGGATCCTTCTCGTTCACCGTGTAGGTGCCGATGCCTTCCAGGCTGCCGTCGAGCTGTAGGGTCGGCTGCAAGGACCAGGTGGCGAAGTCGGTTCCAAAGTGCTCCATGGCGCCGTGACAGAGGCTGTCGCCGGCGGTCGAAATCTTGAGGTTTTGGCGCTCGTTGTCCGGGTCGTTTACGAAGGAGACGTTGATGGTATTGGCCTCCTCGTCGAAGGTGATGTCGTAGACGTAATCTGTCTCGAGGCTCGGCTGTGGATCACAGCCAAGACGGTCGACCGTCATGTTGACGGTCCAGGTGCCGACTGGCCAGCAACCCAGGTGATCGGCGGGGGGCGCCGCACCCTGGACATAGGTGCCAGTGACCTTGAGCGTGCTCTCGCAGATGATGCCGAGGGCATCGAGGCGAGCGTCAATCTCAGGATCATCGGCGGGGATGCGAACCGGAAGGTCGTCGCCGTTGTTGTCCACTGGCTGCGGAGCCACGCCTTCGAGCGCACAGGCGCCGGTCATGAGCAGACCGCCGAGAGCCACGCTGCGGAGAAGGCCAGATGGAAGTAACGAGGAGCGCTTCATTAGTCGGCAATATTAGCACTCTTTGTGCCACCGGAGCCCAAGCATGATCGGGGGATGATCCAGGGACTTGGACTGTCGTCATCGACTTCGATCGGGGGCCCTGGTCCCAGGTGTTCTTCGCGGCCCCCACAAAGAAGCAAGAGCGATCACACCTACACCGGGGCATCACTGGCTCGTCACTGGGGTCCTCACTGGGGTCCTCACTGGGGTCCTCACTGGGGTCCTCACTGGGGTCCTCACTCGGGTCCTCGGCGCCAGCTCTTGTAGAAAATGAGCCGGCTTCGACAAAGAGCCCTGCCTATACTTGATCGCATGAAGTTGCCATGGCTCACGCTCGCCCTCCTTCCCCTCTTCGCCTGCAAGGGCGGCGATGATGGCAAGCAGGCAGCGAACAAGGTCGCCGTTTCCGAAGTGGCAGAGACCAAGGAGCCGGTGCTGGAGAAGCAGACCCACTCCAACGGCATGGTGCGCTTCAAGGATCCCGGCGTGTATGTCGATGGCAAGCCGGTGGGCGTGCTTCGCTTCGGAGAATTGCCGACTAGCGTAAAGCCGGTTTGGATCAAGGAGGAGGGCGCCGTGACCTTCAATCCCGGAGACGAGGGACCCAAGACGCGGGTCGTCATGCAGCGTCGCTATCGCTTCTCCGATTACTTCAAAGCCATGGGTGTCGATCTATCCAAGGTCAAAGAGATGCACCTGTACGGCGGCAATCAGTATGCGGCGGCGGTCGTCATCCCTGGCAAGAACCTCGCCCTCGACGGCTTCCTCTTTCGCTTCGGCGGAGCGATCTGGGGCAAGCCCCTGCCCGTCTGCCCGCTCGGTATCGGCGACGGCAAATGCCCCGATCAGATTGGATCGCTCGCCCTCTACGTCGACAAAGAGCCACCCAAACGCGAAGGCGGTTACTTCTACTTCGATGACAAACGCGTCGAGGGCATTCCCTACTTCGGCGAGCCCCTGCGTGGAGGCGTGCGCGTGTATTTCGATGGCCCGATGGTCGCCACGGTCAAGCGCAACAAGCTGCGTGCCGCCAAGCTCGAGCCCATTTCCAAGACCGAAACCAGCGAGACCTACAAGCTCCTGGACTTCCTCAAGACCCAGGGCGTCGACACCGACAAGATTCAAGAGGCATGGATTATCTCCTACGAGCGCCACGTGGAGAAGTTCAATAGAGAACAACTCTTAAATCTGACCTTCGTGGCCAATCAGGGCGAGAGCGGCGTGATTCTGGTCGGCGACAAGCTCACGCATACCCACGCCATCACCCTGCACTCCAAACCGCTGACACCCGATGAGCTGCCCAAGCTCACAGAAGAGGAAATCGAGAAAGCCGATGGTTAAGCACACACACAATCGCGCGGCACTCGCCTGCCTGGGCCTCCTGGCCTGTGGTGGAACCACCGGCTCGCCTCCCGATGATCCAGACGGCGGCGCGAACGAGCCCGATGCCACGGTGGAGGTCAACACCTGCACCAACCTCGAGCCCTCCTACGGCAACCTGGGCGCCTTCACCGGCGACGCCATCCTCGCGCCGATCAATCCAGACATTCCCGCGGGCGCCACCTTCCTCACCCTGCCCATGGCCATCAACGAGGACGTACCGCCCGATGTCTTCTTCCTCGAGCTCTACGGCGATAGCCCGCCTTTCGAGGGCGGCTTTGTGCCCGTCACTCTGACGCTCAACGGCGATCAGAGCGATCTCATCTTGTGCGGTGCCTGCGCCTACCTCGCTCCCGATCACGAGGATGGCGCGAACATCGATTTTCACATGGCCTACACCGGCGAGCTCGAGCTAACGGCGGTGGATCCAACTCCCGACACCGGCGTGGTGCAGGGCGTGCTGCGCAATCTCAAGCTGCATCAGGTCGTGCTCAACGAGGGCGGCGTGCAACAGACCGTCGCCGATGGCTGCAAGACCGAGATTGCGGAGCTTAGCTTCGACTTTGGCGTTGTGGCTGCTCCGCCTGAGACGCCCTGATCCGCGCCTGTAACGCAAAAACGCTCCCAGGCCATCGGCCGAACGCAAAAACGCTCCCAGGCCATCGGCCGGGGAGCGCACGAGTCGCGCGTCATATTCGAGACTCGAACGCCAGCTCATCCCCGCAGATGAGCCAGCGCCTAAGCGATTGCTAGCGAGTCGCTAGCTGGCATGGGAAGCAGGGCCGTTCCCTACTTGCCTTCGAGGGTGTAGCTCGAGTTGGCCGCCCAGCCGCGCACCATCACGTGGACAGCGGTTGGGGTGGTCACTTCCACCGTGCAGGTCTCGTCGCTGCCAGTCAGGAAAGGCCGGCAATCGAAGGTGCTGGTGGTTGGCTTGGTGCCCAGGCGGACGTAGAGGTCGGCGTCGCCGGTACCGGTGAGGGTGAACTCGTAGCGGCCGGCCTCGAGCACGGGAGTCTCGAAACGATTCTCGACCTTGGCTTTAACCGTGCCCGACTCGTTCATACCGTCCCACGTCGTTGGGTTGCCGCCACCGCCGGGAACGAAGGTATTGTCTTGCTCGCCAGAGACCAGCACCACTTCGCTGGAGTCGACGTTGCGGAAGATGCTCTCGTAGTTCTTTGGGTTCTCGTGGTCGAGCAGACCGTTGATGAGGGCCATGGTGGCGTTTGGCATCGAGCTGAAGAAGCTAGGCATCGCGTTGGTGACGATGTCGAGGTACTTGGTGCCGTTTGGATCGTCGGCGTTGATGGCGGAGTGCGCATCGGCGAGCGACGAGTCGACGTAGGCGTAGGTGTCGCAGCCGTTCATGAAGACGATCGAGTACTGTCCCGACTCCCAGCGACCTTTTTGAGCCAGCGCGCGGATGTTGGCGCCCAGACCAGCGTGACCGTTGTACGCGATGATGTCGGCATCACCGGTAAGCTCCTCGTAGCGAGCATTGAAAGAGGCGGGCGCGGTGCGGATGTTGTCGACCAGGAAGGCGTGGACCACCACGCTCTTGCCGCCGCCGATATCAGCCGTGTACTGCAGCTCTGGCATCTCGACGCCTGGGCTGCTTGGAATGCTGGCTGGCACGGTCTCGAGGCTTGCGTTGCCATTGAGCGTCGATTTGATCGAGCGGGCAAACTGGTTGTAGGCGGCCACGCCAGCGTCGGAGCTGGTGGTTGCGCCGTCTTCGTACTTGCCGAAGATGGCGACGACTTTAAGAGCGTCGTCTTCCCAGACCTTGTCGTACTCAGGGTACTTGCCGGTGGTATTGATCGAGCTAATCGACACAGCGGCGGTGGTCTCGATGACGTCGTCTGGGCTCAGGCTGCAGCCAGAGCGCTCTGGACGGAAGTAGTACCACATGCTGCCCTGGTCGACGTCGTGGGCACCGAAGTCCACGCAGCTATGCCCGTACTCTTCGGCAAACTTGGTGAGCGAAGCAAAGCCCATGTCGCTTGGCAGACGCAGGGTGTGGGTCGATGGAATGTTGTTCTTGTTGCCCCAGGCGACAGGCATGGTGGCGTGATAGCTGATGCGCTTGCGGCTGCCTTCGGTGGTGACGGCGACATCGCTGAGCACCAGCTTGTCGAGACGGCCGACCGAGTTGCGACCATTGAGTTGGCCGATGGTGTAGAGGAGCTGGTCCTCGATACGCTTGTTTGGATTGAAGGACGAATCGGTGAGGAAAGAGGCGTCGAATTCGAACTCGAGAAAGATCGCTTGCGCGCTGGAGTCGGATTTGCCGTCTTCGCCTTTCACGAAGTCGCCCTCGCTTGGGACAAGCTCGGTAGAACAGGCACCGAGGCTAAGAAGAGATAGGAGTGCGGGAAGGAGGATGTTGCGGTTCATGACGGAGTCTATGTAGGCTGTCTGAGCACACCAGACAATCACCAATTTCTGTCCTCGGTATTAGTTATTTTTATCGATTTTTTCTGCTCCAACATGTCTGAATTGTTAATGATTTTACCGGCAAGTGCACTAGCCACGGGGATCGACCGCGAAACTTTTTTTCTGGGGCTCGGCGCAGCTCGGCGACTGCGCGGCTCTACGCCGCTAGGAAATACACCTAGAGCCGCACTTTTGCGCTCGATGTGAGCGGCCCTTGCCTGCTCCTGGTGCCCTAGCGCGGTGCTACCCTGGTCGCATGAATGCCCCGCGCCACCTCGCCTTGCTGCTTGGCGTGTTGCTAGCGGCCCAACAAGCTGGCTGCAGTCTCTTTGATTCCGAAGAAGGCTGCTACCTGGGCAGCAGCTTCTATGGCAACGGCGCCCGCGTGCCGAGCGAAGA
>JAHEAK010000089.1 GCA_024642805.1 Kofleriaceae bacterium
ATTCGTGGTCAATGCTCGTGGCGAGCGAGTGGTGGGCCGCGACACCGAGGGACTCATTGAGGGCGACAAGTTCGTGCCGCCGGTGGCAGGTCACAATGTCATTCTCACCATCGATCTGGATCTGCAGAAGAAGATCGAAGCCGCACTGCGCCGCGAATCGGCGGGTGCGGTGGCCGTCATCGAAGTCAAGACTGGGCGCATCCTGGCCCTGGCATCGACGCCGAGCTTCGATCCCAACGAGATGACCGGGCACCTCTCGCGCGAGAAGGAAGCCCAGATGCTCAGTGATCCCCGCAAGCCCTTCATCGACAAGACTCTGCGCCAGCACTATCCGCCAGGCTCGACCTACAAGTTCGTCACCGCATTGGCCGCTCTCAAAGAGAGCTTGATAAGCGCCGATGAGCCGCTGACCTGCACAGGCTCGCACATGCAAGGGCGGCGCGTGTTCCGGTGCACGGGCAGTCACGGCAAGATGAATCTGGCTGATGCTCTCAAGCACAGCTGCAACGTGTACTTCTGGAAGCTCAGTGAGCGGGTCGGCCTCGACAGCATGTCGCAGATGGCGCGCGATTTTGGCTTTGGCGAGCCGACGGGGCTGGGGCTCAACGGCGACGCGGCCGGCCTCATCCCTACCAAGGCCTGGTACGAGCAGCGCGATCAATTCAAGATCGGCAACACTCTCAACGCCGCAACCGGGCAGGGCGATGTCGAAGTCAGCGTTCTACAACTCGCCATGGCCTACGCGGCCATTGCCAACGGAGGGCTGCTCTTCGTGCCCCAGGTGGTCGATCGCGTGGAAACTGCCAAAGGCGCCATCGTCGTGCAGTACGAGCCACAGCTGCGCCACAAGATCGACGTCTCCGACGAAGCCATGGACATGATCCGCGACGGTATGTGGCGTGTGGTCAATGAGGTGGGCGGCACAGCCTACGAACACGGGCACAGCAACCTGGTCGAGTACGCTGGCAAGACGGGCACAGCGCAGGTCAAGGCCATGCATCGCCGCGACGACGATGAAGGCCTCACCAACTGGCATCCCGATCGCGACCACGCCTGGTTTGCTGGTTACGCACCCGCCAAGGATCCGGAAATCGCCTTCGTGGTCTTGCTCGAGCACGGCGGCTCGGGCGGCAAGGAGGCCGGCCCGCTCGGCAAACTCATCGTCGAGTCCTATTTCGAGGGACGCGCGCCGGCCCCGGCCACAGAGATTCCGCTGCCCGCAGCAAATGGCGAGGCGCGCCCATGAGGCGTCGGCAGGGCGTGACATTGCTAATTCCGGGGCCACGCGTCGGCCGCAGTCGCGTGCGCTTGCTCTTTGCCGACTTCGATTGGGGACTGCTCTTACTGGTCTGTGTGCTGATCGGTATCGGGTTGGCAAACCTGTACAGCGCCACCTACGCAACCGCGCACTCCGCCAAATTCAATCAGCAGTTGGTGTGGATGTGTCTCGGGCTCACCAGCTACTTCGTGTTTACCTTTATCGACTACCGGAACTGGCAGCGCTGGGCCTGGATTGCCCATATTGGCGTGATCGTGGCCATCTTGGCCGTGCGCTTCTTTTTCGAAGCCGTAAAAGGATCGCAGCGCTGGATCATGATTGGTCCCTTGCGCATGCAGCCAACCGAGCTTGCCAAGCTTGCTGTGGTCATTTCGCTCGCACGTCTGTTGCACGACTGGGACGAGATGGAGTCGACGCTGAGTGCCATGGCTCCCAAGATAGGACTCTTGGTGCTACCTGTGCTGCTCATCGCCTGGCAGCCGGATCTGGGCAGTGCCAGCGTGCTTGGCCTCATCATTCTCTCGGTCAGTCTTCTGCTCGTGAAGACGATCTGGCCGATCATCGTCCTTATGTTCGGTGGCCTGGCTTCCTTGCCCTTGCTGTGGGAGCGCATGCATGGCTATCAGCAAAGTCGAGTCCTGGCCTTCTTGGATCCCGATGCCGATCCGACGGGCGCCGCCTGGCAGACCAGTCAATCGGTCAAAGCTGTCGGGTCGGGTCAAATTAGCGGCAAGGGCTTCATGGAAGCCACGCAGAACCACTTCAACTTTTTGCCGGAGCACTGGACCGATTTTCCCTTCTCGGTGTGGGCCGAAGAGTGGGGCTTCCTTGGCTCGGTCGGCCTGCTCATCGTCTTCCTGGTTTTGATCTTCTGGGTCGTCAACGTCGGCCTCAACGCTCCCACCAAGTTTGGGCAGGCGATCTGTCTTGGCGTAGCCTCGATGATCTTCCTGCACACTCTCATAAATATTCTTATGGTCACGGGTTGGGCACCCGTGGTCGGAGTGCCCTTGCCGCTGATTTCCTACGGCGGCTCCTCGGTCTTGACCATGTTGACCGGGCTCGGCTTGGTGTCCTCGATCTCCAAACGTCGTCGGGCCGGCTGAGCGAGGCGACGGCACAAATGCAAACGGCGCCCGTAGGCGCCGCTCATCGCTCGACCTAACTTGCGCCAGGTCCTGGGTAACACCGATTACAGGTGCTTTTTGAGCTCGGCTTCGATCTTCGATTGGGGCACGGCGCCGACAATCTGACCAACGACCTGACCACCTTTGAATACCAGGAGGGTTGGGATCGATCGGATGCCGTACTTCTGAGGAACTTGCATGTGATCGTCGATGTTGAGCTTGCCGATCTTCACTTTGCCTTTGTATTCGGTAGCAAGGGCCTCCACCGAGGGTGCAATTTGTTTGCAGGGGCCACACCACACCGCCCAAAAGTCTACGAGCGCGGGAACATCCGAGTTGATAATCTCGGATTCAAAACTGGAATCGGTGAGTTCTAGAACATCTTGGCTAGCCATCTGCGTGTCTCCTGTGAAGTGCCCGTCTGCGGGCGAGGACCTGCAAATTTTTGCAGTGCCTATTGATAATCACCCGGGCTGAGGGCCGCAAGGGCCCAGCCAGACTCGATTGCGCCTTTCTCCATGGAGCGCGGTTTGCGCACACACAGAAACTAGGAATATCATGGTCTTCTATTAGGCGGCGCGATCCTCGGAACTGACGAGATCATCGACGCCGCTCTCGCTTGAGCATTTGTATATGGCACGCCTCTTCATTTCACAGGATCGTTTGGACGAATGGAGCGCTGATAACAAGGCCACTCTCGCGTCCGATCTGCTTACCTTGCACGAGCTGGGGCGAGTCTTTCTCGTCGAGCCCGCTGTCCGCTTTCTCACTGTCGCCGGTGACGAAGCTGATCCCAACGACCTCTTGAATCGAGTGAAGACTGAAGAGGAGCTGGCCGAGCTCGGCGCCGACATCTATATGACCTCGGTGATTCACGGTGAGACCGCATATGAAGTCCAGCCCGGCTTCGTGGGTCGAGCCGTGTCAGGAGCGTAGCCTTGCCCGTCACCGAGATCGTGACGACAGCCCCCTCGCCAGCCTTCTATCTGGCTGGGGCGGCATACATTGCGGCTTCGGTATTCTACTTGAGCAGCCTCGGCCCGATTCCGGCGTGGGTAAAGCGGGCGGCGCGTCTGGCGGTGGTCTGCGCCTTCATCGCCCACGGTATCGACATCGGTTGGCGCGGTGTGGAGCACGTCCACCCTGGAACCTCCGTGCGCGAGGCCCTCGGTTTCCTCAGCTGGATCTTCGTTGGTAGCTACTTGCTGGTAGCGCGTCGCGAGGGGCTCTTCGTGCTCGGTACCTTTGTGGCGCCCCTGGCCTTGGTAGTGCTTGCGGCGGCACGCCTTTCGCCCTCGGGGCAGGCGGTCGCTGGTTTGACGAGCCTCGGGCGTCTGCACATTGCATCAGCGACGATCGGTCTTGCGATCCTCTTGCTCGCGACCGTGGTCTCGACCATCTACCTGATGCAGCAGCGCAACCTGAAGCACAAGAACTTCGACGGAGTTCTCTTCAAGGCCAGTGCCTCGTTGGAGACCCTGGAGCTTCTGTCCAAGCGGCTCATCGCCATTGGCTTTCCCATCTTCACCGTCTCGATGATCCTGGGCGCGATCTGGGCCGCTCAACTGCGCGAGGGCTTTGACAGGGTCGAATGGCCCATCTCCGCCATCACCTGGCTCACCTACGGCTCGCTGGTGGTCGGCAGGCAGCTCGGGGGCGTGCGTGGTCGCAAGGCCGCCTTGCTCACGCTGGTTGGATTCCTCAGCGCCTTGTTGGTGCTTGCCATCTACTTGGTGCGTCGTGCGGGAGGCATGTAGTGCCGAGTGAACTCTTCGTGGTTGGGCTCAACTGGCGCACGGCGCCGGTGAGCGTGCGCGAGAAGCTCGCCTTTCACGACGAGGAACTCGAAGCCTGCCTCACCGCGCTGGTCAGCCAGGAGTTGCTCGAAGAGGTGGTGATCCTGTCCACCTGCAATCGTGTCGAGATCTACGGCTGCACCTCGAAGAGTTCTCCGGCATCGGCCGTCTCGCAAGCCACCTCGCAGGTGCGTGCCTTCTTTGGCCAGTCGCGATCCTATCCCGCCGAAAAGCTCGCCGACGTGCTCTACGAGCATCAGGAGCGCGATGCGGTGCGCCACATCTTTCAGGTCGCCGCTGCTCTCGACTCGATGGTCGTCGGTGAGTCGCAGATCCTCGGGCAGCTCAAGGCTGCCTATGGCGCGGCCTCGCAGTACAACACCATCGGTGTCATGTTGGGACGCTGCATGGAGCGGGCCTTTGGCGTGGCCAAGCGCGTGCGCACGGAAACTGGCATTAGCCGTGGTGCCGCCAACGTCAGCTCAGTTGCCGTCGAGCTAGCCAAGCGCGTGTTCGGCGATCTCTCTGGCAAGAACGTCTTGGTGGTCGGGGCCGGCAAGATGAGCGCGCTCGCCGCCAGGCACCTGCGTGCTGACGGCGCCGCACAGATTTGCGTGACCAATCGCTCGCCGGCCAAAGCCGAGGCCCTTGCCGAGGAAATCGATGGCATCGCCAGGCCCTGGGAAGAGCTCGAGCACGAAATCAGCAAGGCTGACGTCATCATCACCTCCACGGGCGCGCGCGAACCGGTCCTCACCAAGAAGCTCATGAAGCGCGCTATGAAGATGCGCCGCTACAAGTCCTGCTTCGTCATGGACATCGCCGTGCCACGCGATGTCGAGGTCGCCGTCGGCAAGATCGAAGGTGTCTATCTCTTCGACATGGACGATCTCGAGCGCTTGGTCGCCGAGAATCTCAAAGAGCGTAGCCGTGAGGCCGAAGCCGCCAGTGCGCTGGTCGAGTCGGAGGTCATTGGCTTTGATACCTGGATGCGCCAGCAACAGGTCGTGCCGACCATTCGCGCCCTGCGCGAGCACTTTCACGATGTGGCCATGGCGGAAGTCGACCGCAGTCTAGCGGGCATCCAGAAGACGCAGGATCCAGCGCAGCAAGAGGAAATGGTTCGCCGCCTCGGGCGCAGCATTGCCAACAAGCTCTTGCACACGCCCATGAACGCACTCAAGCAGGACGGCGAGGTCGAGCTGCTCGCCAAAGCCACCCACCAGCTCTTTTCACTATCGACAAATGCAGATGAGGACAGCGACACGAGCGCGGCCGTGTCAGAAGTCGTCGTCGGAACACAGAAGAAGGCCTAGGCCAAAGGTACTCACGAATGACCAAGAAGATTCTAACCATCGCGACCCGCGGCTCGGAACTCGCGCTGTGGCAAGCCCATCACACTCGCGACAGCTTACTGGCTCGCGCACAGGGCAAGCTCGAGGTCGAGCTGTTGGTACTCAAGACCAAGGGCGACAAGATTCTCGACGTGCCCCTGGCCAAGGTCGGCGGCAAGGGACTCTTCGTCAAAGAAATCGAAGAAGCCTTGCTCGACGGCCGAGCTGATATTGCCGTGCACAGCATGAAGGATGTGCCTGCGGACCTGGAGGAAGGCTTGCACATGGCCGCTGTCTCCAAGCGCGCCGATGCCCGTGATGCATTCTGCTCGAACAAGGTCGGCTCGCTGGATGAGCTGCCAGCCGGCGCCGTGGTCGGCACATCGAGCTTGCGACGTGCCTGCCAAGTTCGGGTCTTGCGCCCAGACTTGCAGATTGCCTCGTTGCGCGGCAATGTTCCCACCCGTCTGGCCAAGCTCGATGCCGGTGAGTTCGACGCCATCATTTTGGCGGCCGCCGGACTGCAGCGCCTTGGCTTTGCCGATCGCATCACCGAGACCTTTGCCGTTGAGCGCTGTTTGCCTGCGGTCGGTCAAGGGGCCCTCGGTCTCGAGACGCGCATGGACGACGCAGAGACCACCGAGCTCGTGTTTCAGGCCATGAACGATTCGGCTGATGCCAGTCGCATCGCTGCCGAGCGCAGCTTCCTTTTGTACCTCGAAGGTGGGTGTCAGGCGCCCATGGCCGCTCACGCCTTCTACGAGGGCACGGAGTTGGTCTTGCGCGGATTGGTCGGCAAACCAGACGGGAGCGTGATTTTGCGCGCAGAGCGGCGCGGCGCACAGAGCAGCGCCAAAGAGCTCGGTAGCGCTGTGGCAGTCGACTTATTGGAGCAGGGCGCCGGTCCGATTCTCGAAGAGCTTATTGAAGCTGCAAAAGCAGACTGACGATTTATTAGGCTTGTCGTCGCAGCACCGCTACAATTTTGTTTGTGCGGAACCAGACGCTCCTAATTGCGGCTTTCAGTGTGCTCGCAACCGCGTGTGGCGGTCAAAACCCGTCACTGCGCCGGCATAACAACAAGCTCGAAAACGAGCTGGCCGAGCTGCGAGCGGAGGCTCGCAAGGAGCGCGTTCGAGTCAAGGACCTCGAAAAGCGCATTGCCATGGCCCAGGCGGCGCCCAAGAGCGTGAGTGCTCGCAGCGATCGGCCCACTCTGCCAGTGCAGGTTCGCGAGCCTTCCACTCTCGGCTCCGAATACGACTTGCCCGAAGATTACGAAATCATGGGCATCGACAGCGAGGGTGTTGAAATCGTCTACGTCGGCGAGGCCACTAGCGACAAGGTCGTCAAGATCGCACCACGCAGCTTTAGCGACAGCGCCGATGCTGATGACCCCTATGCCGACGAGCAAGATGACGGCTACTCCTACGACGATGAGCCGGCTGCACGACCTTCTCTCCGAGCAGCACGCACGCGCCGCAGCGACTCGCCTGCGCTCGAGCCCGTGCCGACGGTGAGTGATCGCTTGACCGTCACACAGTCCGTACCCACCATCGAGAGTCAGCTGCGCCAGGCGCGTGCGCCTCTTAGCCCACCGCCTGCTGCTCGCAACACGCGCGATTTTGGCGACCCACGCGCCGAGTACCAGCGCTACTACGAGGCCCTGCGCGCAGGGAACCACGCCTACGCCGTCACCGGCTTTCGCAACTTCGTCGAGCGCTTTCCTGGGCATGACTTTGCCGACAATGCTCAGTACTGGCTTGGAGAAGCTTTCTACGACCAGAAGAACTACAAGAGCGCGCTGGTCGAGTTTCGAAAAGTCGTCGACGATCATCCGCAGGGCAACAAGGTCCCGGATGCCCTGCTCAAGCTCGGCTATTGCTACCGCCAGATGGGCGAGAGCGACAAGGCAAAGCAAGTGTGGGAGCAAGTCATGCGGGTCTATCCCAAGAGCAATCCCGCGCTGCTCGCCGCCACCAAGCTTCGCGAACTGGATAACTAAATCATGCGTACTACAAAAAGCTCGCTCCTCGTGGCATCCCTCTTCGCGGGTTCCACCGCTCTGCTTCTCGCTGGCAACGTCACTCATGCTCAGCCTTCTGACATGATGATCGACCCAGGCGGAACGATTGCAGAGCCGACGCCGGCACCGACGGCGGAAGCACCTGTAGGCAACGCGCCGCCAGCAAGCAATGAGCCGGCGACCAGCAATTACTATGGCGACTACCTCGATGGTGATCTGGACATCAGCGATGACGACGATTGGCAAATGACGCCGGTCAACAACGGCGTGATACCTGCAACCCACACGGTTCGCCGCGGCGACACGCTCTGGGATATCTCCGCCTACTACCTTCGCAATGCCTGGGATTGGCCCAAGGTCTGGGCTCTGAACCCCGAGATCAAGGATCCACACTGGATCTATCCCGGCAACATCGTGCGCCTGCGCGAAGGCGCGGCGGTTGCGGCCATGGGCAAGGATCTGGCGGATGAGGGCCAGGAAGGAAAGGCGCCCCGCGTCGTATCCACTGGGCGCAGCTATGGCCTCAAGCAGCTGGCCTACGTCGATATCGATGATCTCAAGGACGCCGCCGTCATCGGTGGCTCAATCGATGAGAAGTCTCTGCTCAGCGCTGGCGACTCGGTGTACCTCAACTACAAGGGCAACGACACGCCCAAGGTCGGCGAGGAATACGCGATCTACAACAAGGGCAAGGCCGTCAAGCGCGAGGGCAAAGTCGTGGGTCACTATGTGGAAGTGGCTGGCCAGGCGCGTGTGACCTTCTCGCAGGAGGGCAAGCAGGCCCGTGCTGTGTTGCTCAGTAGCACCAATCCCGTCGAGCGAGGGATGCGAGTCGGTCCTCTTAAGCTCAACTTTGAAAACGTTAAGCCGGTCGCCAACGATCAGAAAGTCGATGGCCGGATCGTCGATCTCATTGGTCCCGACGAGCTCATTGGTGCCGATGCCGCTGTGCTAGTTGATCGCGGCAAGGCTGATGGCGTCAAGCCAGGCAATCGCTTCCTGGTGATTCGCCGAGGCGACGCCTACAAGAAAGTCATGAAGCCAGCCGCCAATATTGGTCAGGATGATGAGGACTTTCCCGCTCGTGCCATTGGCGAGGTCATCATCCTTCAGGTTGGTGAGCAGGTATCGATGGGTGTAGTGACCTTCTCGATCCAAGAATTTGGCGTCGGCGATCGCGTCTTCATGCGCCAAGGTCAGTAGCTCGCGCCCTGGTCCGGCGCCGGTGCCGGACAGTGCCTGAGGCTTTGGGCTCGCGCCTGCTCGCGAGAAGCTTGCTGGATGCAAGCACGTCTCACCCGTGACCATGATGGCTTTCCCGAACGCCTGCGCGAGCTCGGCTCCTGGCCGGCCTTCGTGTGCACACGCGGGCAGCTACCGAGAGGAGCACTGGTGGCTATGGTTGGGGCGCGTGCTGCAAGTGGTCAAGGCATGCGCGCCGCAGAGCGCATCGCCGCGGAGCTCAGTGCCGAGGGCATTGGCGTGGTCTCTGGTGGCGCGCTCGGCATCGATGCCGCCGCCCACCGCGGTGTTGTGCGCGCCTCGGGCTACACACTGTCGATCATGGGCTGTGGACTCGATGCACCCTATCCGATTCGAAATCGTCAGCTCTTTGCCGACATCCTCGACGCTGGAGGAGGCTTGCTCAGCCCCTTCGAGGACGGCTGCCCGCCCATTCGGAAGAACTTCGTGGCTCGAAATCGAATCGTGGCCGCCCTGGCCGAAATGACCATCGTCGTCGAGGCGCAACCGCGCTCCGGCTCGCTGCACACGGCGCGATTCGCCGGCCGGCTCGGCCGAAAGGTGGCGGCGATTCCGGGCAGTCCTGGCTGCGAGGCCCTGATCGCGCGTGGCGCTATGCCCCTTAGCAGCGGCCGCGATGTCATCGACTACCTGCACGGCCGCTTGCAGCGAGCGGCCATCGAGCTGCCAAGTCCCACGTCGCCAGAGGGCGAGCTTCTGCGACATCTTTCCCTGGTGCGCGCCGATGACGCGCCCACGCTGGCGATATGCACAGGGCAAGCTCTGCGCTTGGTCCAACGCCGACTCCTGGCGCTGGAAATGCGCGGTCTGGTTTTGGCCTTGCCTGGCTACAGGTATCTGCTGTCGCCCCTTGCATCGCAGGCGCGAGCGGGGGAGTCTGGCCAAGACTGACGATGTGGAGTCAACCCGATGTGATCGTGATAGGCGGCGGCCTGGCCGGCACGGAAGCCGCCTGGCAGCTGGCGCAGCGTGATCTCAAGGTCTCGCTCGTCGAGATGAAACCGGTTGCGATGTCACCGGCGCATCAAACCCCGCTTCTGTGCGAGCTGGTCTGCTCCAACTCCTTGCGCTCCGATGAGCCCGTGGCCGGGGCAGGGCTGCTCAAACAAGAGCTGCGCCGCCTGGGCTCGATGGTGATCGACGCCGCCGATGCGCACGCGGTACCGGCTGGTTCCGCGCTGGCCGTCGAGCGTTTTGGCTTTGGCCGCGAAGTCACCCAGCGCCTGGCCCGGCACCCCAACGTGCGCATCGAGCGGCGCGTGGTGCACGAGCTGCCCAAGGACACGCCAACCATCATCGCCACCGGACCTCTCACGGGCGGGCGCCTGGCCGCCCAGGTTCGCGAGCTCTTTGGCGGCGACAAGCTCTTCTTCTACGATGCCATCGCCCCCATCGTGGCTGCCGACAGCGTCGACCCGGAGCACAGCTTCCGCGCGTCTCGCTGGGGAAAAGATCAGAGCGAGCTTGGCGACTACATCAACTGCCCACTCAACAAAGAGCAGTACACCGAGTTCGTACGCGAGGTCGCTGCCGCTCGCAAGGTCGAGGCCCACGGCTTTGAAGAGATGCGTTTCTTCGAGGGCTGCTTGCCCATCGAGGTCATGGTCAGCCGAGGGGAAGACGTTCTGCGCTACGGCCCGATGCGCCCGGTTGGCATCGAAGATCCAAAGACAGGTCGCCGGCCCTACGCGGTCATGCAGCTACGGCCGGAGAATCAATACCTCACCGCCTACAACCTGGTCGGCTTTCAGACCCGCATGGCCTATCCCGAGCAAAAGCGCATCTTCTCGCTCGTGCCCGCGCTAGCCAACGCCGAGTTCCTGCGTTTTGGTTCGATCCATCGCAACACCTTCATCGACTCGCCAAGGCTCTTGGGACCGAGCATGGAGCTGCGCTCGCAACCGAACTTGCGCTTTGCCGGCCTGATGACCGGCGTCGAGGGCTACGTCGAGTCGTGCGCGATGGGGCTTCTGGCAGCTCTCTTCACCGAGGCGCGCGTGCGAGGGCGCGAACTGGCGCTGCCGCCCGAGACCACGGCCTTTGGCGGTCTGTACTATCACATCTGTCGTGAGCGGCCGGCGAGCGCGCCCTTCGGGCCGACCAACATCAACTTCGGCCTCCTGCCAGGCATCGAGGTGCGCGCCAAGAAACCGGTTCGCAAAAAGCTCATCGCCGAGCGGGCCTTTCACGATCTGGGGCCATGGCTCGAAGAGGTCCAGCCCATCGCGGCGCGTTGAGGAGACGACTCGTCATGCCGAGCTTTGCCAACCACGCGCGACTCTCCGATGCCCAGGCCCAACGCCTGGTGCTCGAGCTGCGTGGGCTGCACACCCTCGAAGAAGTCGTGCGCTGGGGACTGCGCCAGCCGGTGGCGCGCATGGTTCTCGAGGTCGTCGTGCAAGACGAGTTCTGCCACGACGTGGTCATGGAGTGGGAAGGCGGCCTGCATCTGGTTTTCGACACCACCTGACTTGGCGGTGTCAATCAGGTCTCCGTGTGGGACTATCGACCTTCGGCGGGCGAGCTCCTCGACATGCGCATCGCTTCGGGCTGGACGCCCACGCCAACCAGCACCGTCGATGGCGAGGTGGTGCTCGGTCACGCCGCCTGCCTGGTCACTCGCGGGTCCTGAGCAGGAACTCGCCCTGTCTGGGGCACGCTGCTACCCTTGGCCGAATGTCCTTTGCCCAAGAGCTCGACGGCTTCGCGCAGTACCTGCGGGTCGAGCGCGGCTATTCGCCCCGAACCCTGTCGGCCTACGCGCGCGACCTGCGCGAGTTCGAAGAGCTGTACCAGCGGCGCACGGGCAAGGCGCTGCGCCTGCAGCGCATCGATGATTTCGACATTCGCGCGCATCTGGCCGAGCTCTACGACAAGAACCAGGCCTCGAGCATTGGTCGCAAGCTCAGCTCGCTGCGCACCTTCTTTCGCTATCTGCAGGCCCGCGGTGTGGTCGAAGGCAATCCCGCCAGTCATGTGCGCTCACCCAAGCGAGCCAAGGCGCTGCCTCGCGCGCTCGACTATGACGATGTCGAGAGGCTCATCGATGCACCCAGCGATGGCGCGGAGCCTGGTGAGACCACCGCTCTGAAGCTGCGCGACGAGGCGATATTCGAAGTGCTCTACGGCGCCGGTCTGCGTATCTCCGAGTGCTGCGCCCTCGATCTCGATGACATCGATCACGAGCGCTATAGCGGTCAGGCCCTCGTGCGCGTGCGTCACGGCAAGGGCAACAAAGAAAGATTGGTGCCCCTCGGCAGCAAGGCGGTCGCCGCTGTGCGGGCCTACCTGGTCGAGCGCGACAGCTTGCGCGATGCCAAGACCCACAAGCAGGATCCGCGCGCGCTCTTTCTCAACTACCGGGGCGGACGTCTGCAGGCGCGCTCCATTCAGAGACACATGGGCAAGTACGTGATTCGGGCGGGCATTCCTGACGCCACCCCGCACGGCCTGCGCCACTCCTTCGCCACCCACCTTCTCGATGGCGGCGTCGACCTGCGTTCGATTCAAGAGCTGCTAGGCCACGCGAGTTGGCCTCCACACAGGTCTACACCAAGGTCAGCCTGGATCACATCATGGGCGTCTACGACGCGGCCCAT
>JAHEAK010000671.1 GCA_024642805.1 Kofleriaceae bacterium
CACATCGTGATGGGCGGGCATGATGAGGCGCGGCAAGACCTCCGCACGCAGGCTGTGCAGGATGGCGTCTGGGCCTTGCTCGACCAGAGCCAGTTGGGTGCGTCGACTCTGCGCAGCCCGGTAGTCGGCGAGGTTGATGATGTCGCCCTGGTTCGGGCCGTCAATGGCACTGTGCGGGTCATCGACGAAGCTCTTCACGGCAGCAGACAGCCAGTGATATCGACGTGCCTCTTTGCGCTCGCCGTTCATGCCTTGCTGCACCACGGTCCAGGTGCCATCGCTGGTGACGACGAAGCTGTGCAAGTAGAGCTGAAAGCCATCCTGGACGGCGGCGCTGTCGATCTTGGCCACGAGCCTGGAGATGCGGGCGAGGGCATCGCCATCGAGGCCCGTGCGCTCGCCAACCAGTCGCAACTCATCTGGCGTCTTGCGCGAGTGTTTGCCTCGGCCCCCGCACACGTAAATGCCGAGCTCGCTCTGCAAGGGTTCGAGGCCGCGCTTGAGGGCTCCCATCACCGAGGTGGTGATGCCGGAGGAGTGCCAGTCCATACCCATCACGGCCCCGAAACTCTGAAACCAGAAAGGGTGGGCCAGGCGACGAAGGAACTCCTCGCGACCGTGCTCGTGGACGATGGCCTGGGCAATGACTTGGCCGAGCGCGCTCATACGCGTAGAGAGCCAGGCCGGCACCCGACCACCGTGAAGGGGAAGATCTGCAGATCCGCTGCGCATGCGTTCAGTATCCGCCGAAATCGCAAAGAAGGCCAGATCCTTCACAGCCTCTTTGATCTTCTTTGTTTAGCCGGGCACGAGCGGGGAGAAGCGAGGACCTGCCTTTTGGTCAATACCGCATGGGCCCCTATGATGGCCGCCGAGGAGCGCAGCGCGTTGGCCTCGGTCTTCGTCTGCTCATGATTGTTTCGCTCAGCTTCTTTGCGTTCCTGGCCTTGTTCACCGTGGTCGGGATGTACGCGTCCAAGCACCAGCAGGGGACCACCGAGGACTACCTGGTCGCCAGCCGCAGCGTGAGCCCTTGGCTGACCGCGCTCTCGGCGGTGTCGTCTAACAACAGCGGCTTCATGTTCATCGGCCTGGTCGGCGCGGTCTACACCACCGGCGTCTCTGGCTCGTGGATCATGGTCGGCTGGGTGATGGGCGACTGGCTCACATGGTTCTTCGTCCACCGTCGCCTTCGCGAGGGTAGCGAGAGGGTTGGCGCAAACACCATCCCCACCTTCCTGGCCCATGGTCTCGATGGTGCTCGCCTTGTCTCTGCGCTGGCCGGCTTGCTGGTCCTGGTCTTCCTGAGCATCTATGCCTCGGCGCAGCTGACGGCCGGCGGCAAAGCGCTCGAGGCTTTCGGCATCGATTCCTCGCTAGGGATTGTTCTGGGAGCTGGCATCGTCTTGGTGTACTGCGTGTCGGGCGGCATTCGCGCCTCGATCTGGACCGACGCCGTGCAGTCGATCGTGATGTTCGTAGCTATCGCACTGCTCCTGGTCATGGTGGTCATCGAGCTCGGCGGCGTGAGCGCCATGGTGTCTACCCTGAGGACGATCGATCCCACGCTCGTTGAGTGGGTCCCCGAGACCGACTATGGTTTTCCGCTCTTTTTGACCGGATGGATGTTTGCGGGCATGGGTGTCATTGGGCAGCCGCACATCATGATTCGCGCCATGGCTATCGACGACGCTGACAACATCGCCCGTGCCCGACGGTTGTACATGGTCTGGAATGCGCTCTTTGCGGTCATGTGCATCGCTGTCGGTCTGGCAGCGCGCGCCTATTTCTCGGTGCCCTTGCAGGATGCCGAGATGGCCTTTCCGCTGCTGTCCAAATCGCTGCTGCCAGCCGTGCTGGTCGGCATGATGTTGGCGGGGCTCTTTGCGGCCATCATCTCCACCGCCGACTCGCAAGTGCTGTCGAGCGCGGCAGCTCTCACCCAGGACGTGACGCCGATGCTCGAGCTCTTTGGCAGAGGTGGTCGCTACCAGGCTCGCTTGCGCGCGCATCCCTATCTGGTCGCCAAGCTCGGCACACTGGTGGTGACGCTCTTCGTCCTCTTTGCGGCGCTCTTTGCGCAAAGCGTCTTTGCCAGGGTGCTCTTTGCGTGGTCGGCGCTGGCCTCGGCCTTTGGCCCCTTGATGATCGTGCGCGTGATGGGCTGGCGCATCAACGCAGCAGCAGCCATGGCCATGATGCTGAGCGGGGTCGGTGCCGTGCTCCTGTGGATCTTCGTCCTGCCTTGGAGCGGCGTGGTCTACGAAGCCATGCCCGGTATGCTCAGCAGTGCGCTCAGCTACGGGCTCTACCGCCTGCTATCGATGCGAGCTCGGGCCTAGAGCTTGTCGGCTGGCGAACAGGTGACGACGACCTTGCCTGGCTGCGTCGGGTCACCTGCCGTTCCTCGCAAGAGGGATGCGGCATTGCCCGCCGTTCCCCGATCGCCAGTGACGAGCTCGGAGATGGCTGCCGTGCCAACGAAGCCCGCGCCGCCGCCGGCTCCCTGGGCATCGGTGTTAGCGGAGGAGCCACCGAGACCGCCGAACCATCCACCGCCGCCAGCGCCACCGCCATCACCGCCACCGGTGCTGCCACCGTTTTGACCTTGCAGGGGCGCAAAGCCCGTGGTCTGCGTGCCACCGGGATTGGGGTTCTCGATGCTGCCAGACTGACCGCGCAAGCCGCCGCCTGCGCCTGCAATGGTGTTGTTGCCATTGCCGCCGCCGCCACCGGAGCCGCCACCACCACCGGCGATGACGATCGCGCCGACCGTGCCAACGGGACCTCGGAAGAGTCCTGAGAAGCCGCCGCCGCCGCCGCCGCCCTGACTGCTGCCGCTGCCGCCGGTGCCACCGCCTGGGCTGCCAGCGGCGCCGCTCGTGCCGCCGGCAGGGCTACCACCTGGCGCGCCGACCACGACCGTAAAGACATCGTTTCTGGTTACCGAAAGCTGCACAGCCGCAAAGCCACCGCCGCCGCCGCGCGTGTTGCCGGCACCGTTGCCGCCACCGGCTCCCCATGCATCGACACGCAATATGGCGCAACCCTCTTCGGGGGTGTAGCTGGTCTCGCCGGGGGTCGTGAAGCTGGTCTCACACGTCGGTAGACATTCCTCGCCACACTGTACGGTGTTGGCGCTGCAACCCTGCGGCTCCGCGTCGGCGCGCGGAGTGCTGTCAGCGCGGGGAGCGGCATCGGGTGGAAGCGGTCGGTCGGCCCGATAGCACACGCCCTCGTGGCACAGCTGCCCGCTCGGGCGCGAGCCGCTCGACGAGCAGGAGATGCCCTCGCTGGGTTCAAAGG
>JAHEAK010000672.1 GCA_024642805.1 Kofleriaceae bacterium
TGGCCTGCACGATGTCGATCGCCTCGGGGTCTTCTTCACACTCATCCAGCAGGACCCAGTCCTGCAGCGCGTCAAGCTGATTGCCGAGCCATGGGATCTGGGCGAAGGCGGCTATCAGGTCGGTGGCTTTCCGCCGCAATGGTCGGAGTGGAACGGCAAGTATCGCGACACCACGCGCGATTTTTGGCGCGGCCGCGATCAGACTCTGGCCGAGTTTGCCTATCGCATCACGGGTTCTTCCGATCTCTACGAGTCCTCGAGTCGACGACCGCACGCCAGCATCAACTTCGTCACCGCGCACGACGGTTTTCCGTTGCGCGATCTGGTCTCGTACAACCAGAAGCACAACGAGGCCAATGGCGAGGACAACCGCGATGGCGACAGTCACAATCGCTCGTGGAACTGCGGCGTCGAGGGCGAGACCACCGACCTTGCGGTCAAGGCCCTGCGCGCCCGTCAGCAGCGCAACTTCTTTGCCACCTTGCTGCTCAGTCAGGGCGTACCCATGATCTTGGCCGGCGACGAGATTTCCCGGACCCAGGGCGGCAACAACAATGCCTACTGTCAGGACAACGAGATTTCTTGGCTCGACTGGGCCGCTGCGGATGGCGAGCTACTGGCCTTCGTGAAGGGTCTGGTTCATTTTCGCGCCGTGCATCCGGTCTTGCGCAGACGTCGCTGGTTCGAAGGTCGTTCGATTCGCGGAGATGAAGTGCACCACGACATCGGCTGGTTCCGTCCCGATGGCACCGATATGAGCTCCGAGGACTGGCGCGTCTCCTTTGCCAAGGCGCTAGGAGTTTTTCTCAACGGCGAAGGTATCGCCTCGACTGACTCGCACGGGCAGCGTGTCGTCGATTGCAGCTTCTTTATCATCTTCAATGCGGGCGACGCCGCCGTGAAGTTTCGGATCCCGACAGTGCTGGCTCCCAAGCAGTGGGCTGTCATCATCGACACGGAGACGGGACGCATCGACTCCCTGCAGGCCGCTCGCAGCGTGCCCGCAGACTCCGAGGTCGAGGTCTGCGGGCGTGGCTTGGTGGTGCTGGAAGCGCTGCCGCCGCCGGTTATTTCTTGATCTGGATCTTCAGCGGCTCCGACCAGTGTCGGAACTCATCGGTGTAGTACAGATAGGTCTGGGTGGCGGGCGAGGTGTAGTCGCCTGGCACCCTGGCGATCAGCTGTAGAGGCACTTCGATCTCTGCGCTTGGCGCCATGGACCGGAAGTAGAGCACCACCTCACGCTCGCGCGTCTCGTAGAAGTCGATGATCTTCTTGTCCATCAATTCCTTGAGCTGCCAGGTCTGAAAGGTGAGGCCGCCAGGGATGCCGACACGAGCCAGGGTCATCGGCTGTCCTTCGCTGCTGAGGTTCTTCACAGTCACGTTCATGCGCACGCCTTCGCCGAGGGGCACGCTGGCTTTGTCGAGGCTGGTGAAGGCGCTCACCGTGGTCTCGGGGCTCGATGCTGGCATCTTGCTGCGATAGTCGATGGCGATGCTGTAGGGCAGAGGGCTCTCGGAGGCCAGGCGTAGCTCGATGGTGTTCTTGCCGGGGCGAAGCGCGGAGGCAATGTCATCGAAGACCAGCGCATCCTTGGCACCCTTTTCAAAGTGCAGCGTGCCCGCGGGCTGGCCGTTGACGAAGACGCTCGCGTCGCCAGCACTCTGCGTCACGCGCGTGCTGTCTGCATAGGCCGAGAGCGCAGCCAGGGTGAGAACGGTGCTCTGCGTGGAAGCGAAACCGCCATCGCCGCTGCGGTTCTTGTTGATCCACTCAACCGCCGAGCGGGTCTGGCTGGTGTACTGCGGACCGGCTTTGACCAGGGCGAGAATCGCCAAGGAGGTGGTCTCCAGCTGTAGTGCGCTGCCACCTGAGCGGGTGATCGAGTGATCGGCTCCGGGGAAACCGCCATCGCTCGCTTGCATGCTGACCAGGCGCTTGAGTGCGCCCTGGGTCGAGGCCGCGGTGGGTTGCAGGTTGAGCAGGGTATTGCTAGCCAGGGCCAGGACGTAAGGGTCTTTGGTCTCGACGGCGACCTTCTCTTGCAGCTGACGCTCGGCATCGAGGTCTTTGTCGCCGCTCTGGCTCAAGGCGTAGGCGATGTACGCATTGGTGACTTCTTCGCTGGCGCTGCCAAAGGAATCGAGGGCGCGCGCGTTGCGCTTAAAGCCGCCTTTGCCATCGCGGCGTGACTTGAGCCAGGCCGTGGTGCGCTTGATCATGCCCTGATCCACATCTCCGTAGACACGGGTCATGTCGATGAATTCCATCAGTCCGTAGGCGGTGAGTGCCTCGTGCCCAGGATCGCCACCAAACCACTCGTAGCCCTTCTGCGGGCTCTCATAGCCAGTCAGCATCTTGTAGCCCTTGTCGAGATGCGACATGGTCTTTTCGATCAGAGCAGGGTCGGCGGCGTCGTTGTCCTCGAGATAGTCGAGGACCATGATGTTGGGGTAGTTGGCACTCGAGGCCTGCTCGAAGCAACCATAGGGCTCGCGGATAATCGACTCGGTGCCGGTAATCATCGTGGCAAGCGGCGAGGGATACATGGTGAGCGTGGCTTCGATGGTGTTGGGAATGACGCCGCTGAGCTGAAACTCGTGCTTGGCGACGGTTTGCACGGTACCGGCCAGCGACACGGTCTGTGGAAATCCGAGCGGCACGACCCGGACTTCTTGCTCCACTTCGTCCTTGAGGTTAGCGGCGTTGATGGCGACGCGCATCAGGCCGTCTTCTAGTTGCGCGCCGTCGCCGATGACCTCGAGGGAGGCAAAGAAGGATTTGCGCTCGCCCGCTTGCAAGGTCACCTTGTCAGGCACGCCGCCGCTGACCTTGAAGGCCGGACCAAACTGGCTGCTGATGTCGACGGTGTACTCGCGCTTGGTCTCGTTGGCGAGAGTGACAGGCAGTTGCACCTTGTCGCCCTTAGAGACCTCGAGCGGCATCTTGACGTCGAGGGACACGGGCAGCTTGCTCTGTACGATTTGCTCGGCACGACCTGGCAGGCCGCCCGCCGAGACACCCTCGGCGCTGACGCGAAAGGAGGTGACGGCATCGCTGAGATAAAAGCGCAGCTTGGCTTGACCCTGTGCATCGGTCTTGACGCTGGGTTGCCAGTGGATGGTCTCGCGAAAGTCGAAGCGTGGGCCATCGTAGGCCTGCTCGTAGTTGGGTTTTGGGAATTCGCGAACCACGGCGTATTGCCAACGAGCTTGCGCTTCCTCGCCCGCCCACTCCTCATCCTTGGCAAAGAGACCGGCCACCAAATCGCCAATTTGACCGCGTCCCATCGCGCCAAGGGC
>JAHEAK010000673.1 GCA_024642805.1 Kofleriaceae bacterium
ACCGGTCCGCCCAAGGGCGTCATGCTCACCCACGAGAATCTCAGCTGGACCGCCGCACAGCTGTGCTCGACCATGGAGAGCAGCAGTGGCGACTGCGTGCTGTCCTTCTTGCCTCTGAGCCACATCGCCGAGCAAATGGTCAGCATCCACGGGCCCATCACCTTTGGTGGCGCCGTGTACTACGCCGAGTCTCTCGACAAGGTTCCAGACAACCTCAAAGAGGTGCAGCCCACCATCTTCTTCGCCGTGCCCCGTCTTTGGGAGAAGTTCCACGCCAAGCTCACCGACAAGCTTGGCGAAGCAACGGGCGTCAAGGAGCACCTCATCAAGTGGGTGCGCGATGTCTGTACCCAGGTAAGTGCATACAAAAATCGCGGCGAGGACCTGCCCCTGGCTTTAGGCCTGCAGTACAAGCTCGCCGATAAGCTGGTGCTTGCCAAGCTCAAGCCAGCTCTCGGGCTTGGTCGTGCGCGCTTCTGCGTGAGTGGCGCCGCTCCCATCTCGAAGGAGATCTTAGAGTTCTTCGCAAGCATCGACATCACGGTTCACGAGGTGTACGGCCAGAGCGAGGACACGGGTCCAACCACACTCAACACCATCGGCCGCACCAGGCTCGGCAGCGTTGGCCCAGCCATCCCAGGGGTCGAGGTCAAGATTGCCGAGGACGGCGAAATCCTGGTCCGTGGCAAGAACGTCTGCGCCGGCTACTTCAAAGACAAGGCCGCGACCGACGAGACCTTTCAAAAGGGCTGGATGCATTCCGGTGACCTTGGCGAGTTCGACTCGGAAGGCTTCCTGAACATCACCGGGCGCAAGAAGGACATCATCATCACCGCCGGTGGCAAGAACATTGCTCCCAAGAACATCGAGGCCGGTCTCAAGGACAATCGCTTGATCAACGAGGCGGTCGTCATCGGTGATCGCCGGAAGTACCTGACGGCGCTGGTGACCCTCGATGAAGAGGCCGTTGGTGAATTTCTCAATGGCGAGAGCAAGGGCGCCTCACTGACCGACAATCCCGCCATTTTGGCCGAAGTGCAGAGCGCTGTCGACAAGGTCAACAGCACCCTGGCGCAGGTCGAGACCATCAAGAAGTGGACGATCTTGCCGCGCAACCTGTCCGTGGAGGACGGCGAACTCACGCCCACCCTCAAGGTCAAGCGCAACAAGGTCAACGAGAACTTCGCCGACGTCATCGAAGCGATGTACTAGTTGGTCGGCGGCGCCGGTCTTGCTAAGCGCCGTCCTAGAAGCGACCCCAAAGGCCCAGGCCCGCGCTTTCTGGGCCTATCGCTGGCACCAGGGTGACGCCGCGATCGTCATCGCTAGCGCTCTCGCCCTTCACATAGAGCACCACGCCAACGAGCACGAGTGCACCGCCAGCGCCAGCCACCCCATAGGCATGGCGCCGGGCGTCGCGCGCGTTCGCGGCACTGCTCGTGCCTTGGCCGGCATCCTCGAGGGAGCTGGCTCGCAGGTATAGCCCGGCAGAAACGCCAAGGGTGAGCAGCCCGAGGCCACCCGTAACCATGCCCCAGCGACGCAAGCCCGCGCCATGGTCGGCGCTCTCGTCAACGGCGTCGGCGGCCGGGGCGCTCTGGCGCGCTCGTTCGGCATCTTGCTGGGCGCGTCGCTCCAGCGATGCCAGTTCGCCTTGTCGGCTGCGGGCGCGCTCCGCATGCACGCCTTCTGGTGCCTCGCGCAAGTAACGGGCGTAGAGAGCGCGGGCATCGGCGTGCTGCCTTCCGCGCAAGAGCACCTCGGCCTCCAAGAAGAGATACTCGACATCCAGGCTGGCCTGATAGGCGAGCTCGAACTGCGCGGCCGCCTCGGCAAACTTGCCCTCGGTGCGCAAGACGATGGCCGCGCCTGCATAGCTATCGGCCTCGTGGGCGCGCGCCCCTCGCAAGGCGAGCTCTCGTTCGGCGATGAGCTCCGCTTGCAGGCGGGCACGATGGGCGCGGGCTTCTTGCACGGCCGCCCCACCCGGATCGCTTTCCAGGTAGCGAGTGTAGAGGATCACGGCCTGCACGCTGTCGCCGGCCTTCTCAAAGGCGCGCGCAGCCTCCACGAGGTACTGGGCACGAGCATCCTCCTGGAAGGCCTGGAGGAACTCCTGGCCGGCCAGCTCAAAGTCGCCCGCGCGAGCATGCATGGCGGCGCGCTCCGCTTGTTCGTCTGCCGCATCCGCTTGCTGGGCGCGAGCGCTGTGCGCCCATCCGCAGACGAGTACGAGCAAGAGCGCGCACGCAGGCCCTCGGCCCAGGCGAGCCCTATGCGCCCGCGCCAAGTGCAAACTACTCGAAGAGGCCGAAGAAGCGAGCGCCGCGCTTGCGACGCAGCGCCATCAAGGCCACCAGCGCCATGGCTAGCCAGCCGGCATTGCCGCCGGTCGTCGAACAGCCACCACTGCCGCCCGTGCCCGGTGGATCGACATTTTCGCCCCCGTCACAGCGATCACAGGTGCCATCGTTTTGCACTGAGACATCGGCGGAACAATCCTCGTTGCCAACCGCGTCGGTCGCGCACACCTTCACCGACTTGACGCCCGTTGGGTCAGCCTGCAAGCGCCAGAGACTGCCACCGTACCAGCTCAGATCGTGATTCTCGGTGTGACCATCCTTGAAGGTGAGCGTCGCGCTTACGTCGGAGAAGTCGAAGTTCATGACCGGCGTCTTGTTGTCGTGAACGCGCGCCCGGATGAGCAGACCATCGGCGCTGCCCGCGGCGCTGACCAGTTGAATGACCGGTGGCGCGCTGTCAACGGCGATGCCGGTTCCAAAGTAGACGTGCTCTGGGGTGTCGATTTCGCCTTGCGACTGCACCACATCGAGCTTGCCATCGCCATTGAGGTCAGCGACCGCGATACCGAGGGTGCCAGTGGTTGCGCCGCCCGAGAAGACATTGCTGTCGAGGGTCAGGCGGCCACCGTTGTTGACCAGCAAGCGATCAGGTGCGTCGCCGAGAGCGGCAATCAAGAAGTCAGGATCGCCATCGGAATCGAAATCGAGCACCACGGCCGCGTTGTCGTCGGCACCCAGGTTGGCTTCGTCTGGCCAGACCTTCTGGGCCTCTTGATCGAACTTGAAGCCGCCTTGACCATCGGCGAGGAAGATGTGCTCACGGAGATCGAACTGGCTGGTCACCTGATCGCCATCGTTGATCGTGACCAGGTCGAAGAAACCGTCGCCGTTGATATCGATAGGCTCGAACTCGTAGTTGTTGGTGAACTGCGGCATGCGCGCGCGCTCATCGGTGAAGCTGCCCTTGCCGTCGTTGAGGAAGAGGAAGCTGCCCGTGCA
>JAHEAK010000090.1 GCA_024642805.1 Kofleriaceae bacterium
GCGGCCAACAAGAGGACAAGGGTTGCGCGCAAAAGGCCAAGGCCAGTGCGCAGGGCCACTCGGGCCTTGTTTAGAGTTGGTAGTTTCATGATCCAGATCCGGTGAAATGGTTGCGCTCGCACGCACCAGTGGCTTCGATATTCTTGGGGGCAGCGCGCATCACTAGCATCCTGGCAACCTGGTGCCGCTGTCCTTGATGGAGCAATAGGCATCCTTGATGATTCCTCCGACCGTGCGTCGGCGCTCGTTGCACATCACCGAGTAGCTGCCCGCGATGCTGCGTGTCGCCCCTCCTAGAATGGAGGGCATCCTGACATTGCGACTTGGTCGGGCTTCGATGCCCTGGCGCAAGCCGATTAGGCCGATCAAGATGCTATTGGCGGTCTCCGCGCCGTCGCCGAAGCTAGACTGCGACTGGGCCTGCGCGCCGCCCGTGCCGTCGGCAAAGAGCGAGGCCCGCTCGTCGAGACCTTCATCGATTCCGATGAAGTCATTCTCACCAATGCGAGCAATGGGGCAGCCATCGGGAATGTTCTCAGGACGACAGCCGTGGACCGAGTACTCCCACGCGCAGCGACGAGCCTGGGTGTTGCGCTCGAGCTTGGTGGAGTAGACTTGGTGGTAATAGATGATGGCCGCCAGCACGATCACGAAGAGGGGAAAGACGATAACACCCTCGACCATGGCCGCGCCGCGCGTGTCGCTAATGAACGATGAGTGCATCTCCGCCCTCCTTGATGAGTGATGTGAAGTTCTTGATCTCTTGGGCGTGCAGAGGCTTGAGCTTTCCGGGCTTGAGAGTGCCCTTCTCGCAGGTGTTCACTTGTTCTGGACACTGCCATTGCTTGCGACCGAAGCTCAGCCGCCGCATGCGTGCCTTCCAGTGCATGTTCCACAGCCACTCGCCGCGCAGCGTTGGCTGTCGTGGATCTTTATGGTCGAAGTAGTACTCGGCCTGAGCGGCCGCAAAGCGCCCGGCAAGAGCAGCCGCGGTTTCGATGGCGCTCGAGGGTGCCTCCTTGCCCATGGTAGCGACCAGGATGCTGCGGTCGGCGTCGCTCGTGTAGCTGCGTGCGCTGCCGAAGACCACGGCACGGATTTGAAAGAGCTCTTCGCCCAGGGCCGCGCAGTTGCACATCTCTTCGGGTGTCTCCTTTTTGAGCTCTTTGTCCATCTTGTCGCCAGCGAGCTCGCTCTTGACCTCTTTGCTAGACTCGCACATGAGGATGTCGCTCATCTCTTTTCGAACGACGGTGATGCTCTCGGCGCCGCCGAATTCAAAGGGCGTTGGCGCGTCCACTTCTTGCTTGCACACGGCTCCATTGCTGCTCGTGTTCCAACCGGTATAGCTATCAGCCTGGCCCGCAAAGCCGTTGACCATGGCGCGCTGCGATCCGGCACAGGGCAAGGGCGTGCGACCGAAGCGATTCTTGGCCGCCTGCTGGCGTCCCGGGCCAATCGTCGGCGGGTCCGCCACCACGTGCCCCGTTCGCACATCGCCGACCAGGTGGTAGACGGTCTCGACCTCGCGCTCGACCCAGGTGGTCTTTTTGATCTTTCCGGAAGGCCCCTTGCACTCGGTGCGCGCCTCGATGCGCTTCTTGTTGCACAGCGCTTCGATGGCGGCGAACTCGGAGCGCTGCATATGACCCTCGTGGGCGGGTTGAATGCGGTGTGCCGCACGCTCGCCTCTGGCCGCATCGCAGCTCGCGCTCTCGACATCGTAGGCGTCAGCGACTTGCTGTTGCAGACGCGCGTACTTCTCGCAGGAGTCGCCGGGCTCCGCCGAGTTACAGGTATCGCGAATCGCGCCCTTGATTTCGGGTAGGACGACATCGACCTTGATACTCGGAATTTCGGGTTTGAGCCCCGTGCCACAGTAGTAGCTGGCGTAGGCCCTTGCGGCTTTCTTTGCCAGCTTGCCGAGCTTCTTGGACAGGTACCTGGCGGCGGCCCCTGGCAGAATGCTCAGCACTTTTTGTAGCGGGGTGGCCGCCAGCGTGCCCGCGTATTCACCAGCTTTGTCGCAAAGCGTATCGAACCTGCCATCGACGGTGGGCAGGCCACCCATGATCGGAAAGGTGGTCCCTACGGTGACCACGGGACCGTAGCTCTGACTGCTGAGCTTGGCGGCGTTGATGCTGGCGATGATGGGAATGGTGCGGCGCAGGGCGCCCTGCAGCTTGTGACCGGCAACCATCACCGTCTTGGCCATCGGCTTGGCGACATCGTGTGCGCCCTTGACCGTGGTGGCCGCGCTGTTGAGGGCCAATGCGGCCGTCGCCGCGCCTGGCAAGAAGAAGGCGAGCGCCAGGAGCTTGGCGCCTGTCTGCAGCAGGGTGGCCAAGATCGATAGCAGCACCAGAACAGCCAGAATGGAGGCCATGATGATGTTGATGAGGGCCAGGATGTTCATGCCCCGCGCGTGGATCACCGCCGAGGAAAAGGCCGTGGCGTCGGCGGCATCTTGCATGCGTTCTTGAGCCAGCATCGCGTCGCCGAGGCCCACCAGGTAGTACAGCGCGCCGATGGCGATCATGGCCATGAAGACCGCGATGACCATGACCGCACCGCGACGATCGTTTCGAAGGGAGCGAGGCATTAGTCCTCCTTCTTCTGAAAGCTGTAGTTGGCTCCGTTGAGCGGCAAGGTGGCGTCGGCGCGCAGGATGCGAAAGCGCTCACCCGAGGCAATGAGACCGAGAAGGATGGTTGGACTGCCGGAGCCCTTGGCCAGGGTCTTGGCCACAGCAACTCGCTCCTTGTCGACGCCGAAGCCGAGCGCCAGACGGTGACTCGAATCGCACATCAAAAAGCGCGCGATGGGAATACCGCAGTGAGCCAGATAGCTCACCCGCACGGTTACCGGCTCGTCGTCGGTGAAGACATTGAAGGGCCGCAACTTCTCGGAGCCCGCCACCAGCGGAAAGCTCACCGAGGTGGCTCCGTAGCTGTATGCCGCCGCTCCCGTGATCCAGCCGACCTGGCCAAGGGTGTTGAGTACACCGCGCAACTTGCGGGGCAAGAAGGTGCTAGCGTTGGGCGAGAAGGGCAACATGCGCATGATGGCGGCGAAGCGAATCGCCTCCATGCGCGCACCACCCAGACACTTGCCGTCGTCAGGCACCGAGAGGCTGTTGACGCCTAGCTTGCCGAGCAGCTTGTGCATGCGGCCCGCAAAGCCCTCACTGCATTCCGAGCTCTCGGTGATGAGGTTTAGGGGTTGGCCATCGTAGGCGATGGGATCGTCAGGCAAGACGACGATCGCCGAGCGCACCGTGGCCGAGGCCGCGTGACTCACGCCCAGATCCGTCGCGTAGAGGATCGCGGTCTGTAGAATGACCAGAAAGAGCAAGAAGAGCGGCGGGAAGACCAGTAGGAATTCTACGTAGACGACGCCGCGGCGGTCAGCGCTTAGCGAAATCGCCTCATCGGAGCTACCGTTGCGAGTGAGCGAGCGTACCTGGTCGGAGCCGCGCGATGTGCAGGTCCTGCGCATCAGCCGATGCTTCCCACCCGCAGCCAGACCGAGAGGAGCGCACCGAGCGCAAAGGGCACGCCCATGCGAATGGTCGACATGCTCTCTGGCACCGGCTGGCGGCGGTGACGCCTGGGCAAAAGGGGATTTAGGGCCAGAAAGGCCGCGTTCTTGAGCGTGGCAAAGAGGCGCCCGCGATAGGTCAGGAGCACCAGGGAGAACACCAGGGCGATGGCAAAGCCAAAGAGCTGGGTCTCGATGCCAAAGGACGCGCCCGCGATAGCGCCGAGCGCGGCAAGGAGTTTGACATCACCACCGCCCGCTGCGCCCTTGCGGAACATCAGGTAGGGGACTAGGCCGCAGGCAAGCGCGGCCAGGACACTGAGCGCGGCGGCCATCGGACCGTAGCCGATGAGATAGGCCAGGGGCGCGATGGCCAGGGGCGGCAAGGTCAGCCAGTTGGGGATGTGGCCCGTCTTGGCGTCGCTGGCCGCCGCCCCGGCCACCAGGGCCAGGGCGCACAGCGAAGGGATAGTGATGAGGGTGAACATGCTGATCGTTGCTCGCTACTCGGCGCCCGTCGAGGCTGCGGACTCTGCCTTCATGTTGCCAAGTTTCACGCTTGAGTCATTCGCCCTTTTGGAGACCTGCGTACCAATCTTCTGCCAGATGGCGATGCTGCCGACGGCGATCACCACCAGCAGGATGAGGTACTCCACCGAGCTGAGTCCTCGGGTGTCTTTGCACAGCGAGAGCGAGCTCCGCTTGCTGGTTTCGAGGGATGCTTCTTGTTTGTTCTTCATGGTCAGGGTCTCCGAGGGTTAGGGGATGGGTGCGTTAGGGAAGCGGCAAGCCGATCAAGACCTTCATGAGTTGGTAGCGACTGACAAGCGGCATGCCGATGGCGAAGATGGCTGCCGAGGCCCCGATGGCGACCAGCACCAAGAGGACCGTGTATTCGACGCTGACCGTGCCCTCGGTCTGGGCTTGCAGCTTGCGAACGCTTCCCTTCCACACGCCGCCCTTATCGGCAGGCCAGCCCAGCGGTTGCGGCAGCCGTGCGCGGGGATCCGGACTTTTCGATAAGGCTCCGAATTCGCAATCTATTTAATCGCCAAGAACAGGCCCGCCCCCGATCGGAGAGCGTAGAATCAGCTCGCCGTGGGCTTCAAGAAGCGACAATTTACTAGTACTGCGAATGATCTGAGCTCGGAGCTGCGTTCTTCCGGTATGAGCCTGGCAACTCTCTGTCGACTCGCCGATGGCAAGCTCCTGGCGACTCTGCCCGCTTCCGGCGAGATTGTGATTCGCGGGGTGCAGGACGACTCGCGCAAGGTGCAGCCCGGCGATCTCTTCGTGGCCGTGCGCGGCATGAGCGTCGATGGTCACGACTTTGCCGCCAAAGCCATCAAGCTGGGTGCTGCCGCTGTGGTGGTCGAGCGCAAGCTCGATGTCTCGGTGCCACAAGTGCTGGTCAGCGATGCCAGCCACGCCCTGGGCATCCTCGCCGCCCACGCCGCGGGCCGCCCGGCCGATGGCTTTCGCACGGTAGGCATCACGGGCACCAACGGCAAGACGACCACCAGCTACCTGGTCGAGTCGATTCTCGAGCAAGCCGGGCATCATCCTGGCGTGCTCGGCACGGTGAGTTATCGCTGGGCCGGCAAGGAGCAGAGCGCGCCCTACACCACGCCCACGCCGCTGGTTCTGCAAGACGCCTTCTCCCAGATGGGAGACGCCGGCTGCGATAGCTCGATCCTGGAAGTCTCGTCGGCAGCGCTGCACATGGATCGACTGGTCGGCACGGATTTCGACGTGGCCGCGTTTAGCAACCTCAGCCAGGATCACCTGGACGTGCACCACACCATGGAAGAGTACCGAGACGCCAAGGCTCGACTCTTTCGCGAAAACCTCAAGGACGACGGCATCGCCGTCATCAACATCGATGATCCTGCCGGCGCGTACATGGCCAAGCAGGCACGCAGCGGGCGGGTCTTGCGCGTGTCTCGCCACATCGACGCCGACGCGGAGGTTCGGGTCGCCGCCTACAGCTCGAGCATTCGCGGCATCGAAATGGAGCTTGTGACCCCCCGAGGACACCTGCAGCTGTCCTCGGGCGCGCTCATCGGCCAGTACAACGTCGACAACATCGCGCTGGCAGTTGGGATCTGCGAAGCGATGAAGATCGACCATGCCGCGATCGCTGCCGGCATCGCCAACATGCAGGGCGTCCCTGGCCGGGTCGAGCGCGTGGACAATGAGCAAGGCCTCGACATCTTCGTCGACTACGCCCATACCCCCGATGCCCTAAGCAATGTATTGGCCGCGCTGCGACCGCTCACCAAGCGCCGCCTCTTGTGCGTCTTTGGCTGCGGCGGCGATCGCGATCCCAGCAAGCGGGCTCAAATGGGCGTTGCGGTCGCCAATGGCGCCGATCTGGCTTTCATCACCTCCGACAATCCCCGCAGTGAGGATCCAAAGAGCATCCTCGACATGATCAGCCCGGCGGTCCCTAACGCCTTCTTGATCGATGTGGATCGGCGGGTTGCCATCTCCGCCGCCATCTCGGAGGCCACGCCTGGCGACGTCGTGTTGATCGCGGGCAAAGGCCACGAGGACTACCAGATCATCGGCTCGGAGAAATTGCACTTCGACGACCGCGAGGAAGCCCTGCGCGCCTGCTCGCAGCTCTGGCATTTCCCACTGCGCACCATCATCGACACCATCGATGGTGCACTGATCCACGAGGGCAAGGCCGATGTCTTTCGGCGTGTCGGTATCGATGGCCGCAGTGTGGCGCCCGGCGATCTCTACGTTGCTATCGAGGGCGAGCGCTTCGACGGTCACGATTATTGCGAGCAGGCCATCGAACACGGCGCTACTGGCGTGTTGGTCGCGCGCGGACGAGGGAAAACCATCAAAGGCGTGACCGTTATCGAGGTCGACGACCCACGGGTGGCCCTCGGCGATATCGCCCGCATGCATCGCCAGCGCTGGCGCGGAACCCTGATTGCCATCACCGGTTCCGCGGGCAAAACGACCACCAAGGATTTGACCGCCGCCGCCCTGCGCAGCAGCGGTCGCGTGCACGCATCGGTCGGCTCCAACAATAACGAGACCGGCGTGCCACTCACCCTGCTCGGCCTGCGCCACTATCACGACTTTGCGGTCGTCGAGATGGGTATGCGGGCACTGGGGGAGATCGACTATCTCGGCAACATCGCCCTGCCTAACGTCGCCGTGGTCACCAACGCGGGCACCGCGCACGTCGGTATTCTCGGTTCGCCTGCTGCCATTGCCAGGGCCAAAGGTGAGATCTTCGCGAATCACGGCGGCAAGGTCATCGCGATCTATCCCGCCAACGATCCTCGTCTCGCCGATCTTGCTCGAGCGGCCACCTCCTCTCTGTGCTTCGCAGATGCCCAGGAAAGCGAGTGCAGCGCCGATCTCTGCCTGCGCAGCTATCAGCCCCTCGGCGTGCAGGGCTCGGTTCTGTCCTTTGAATACGCCGGCCACGTCTACGATGTCGACCTGCCGCTGCTCGGCAAACACAACGCCATCAATACCTGCTGCGCTCTGCTTACCGCCATCGCGGCCGGCGCCAACCCCAAGCAAGCCTCGCTGAGCATTTCGACCGTCAAGGCACCGACGATGCGCGGCGAGGTCAGGGAAATTGGCGGCCGCAAGGTGCTCGTCGATTGCTACAACGCCAATCCGGCTTCGGTCGACGCCGCCTTGCACACCCTGTGCGAGCTGCGCGGGGAGCAAAAGGCCTTTGCGGTGCTCGGCGACATGCTCGAGCTTGGCAATCAGGCCGAGGACAGTCATCGCCGTATTGGCCAACAAGCGGCCGAGCTAGCCATTCCCGTGCTGGCCATGGGCGAGTATCGCAAATTCGTGGTCGAGGGCGCCTGTGGAGCTGGTGGGATTGCCTGGTCGGCGGCCGATCCCGTGGCCGCCGCTCGCGCCGCCCTGGCCTGCACCAAGCCAGGGGATTGGATCCTCCTCAAAGCCTCTCGCGGCATGAAACTTGAGCGCGTGGCCGAATGCATTCTTAATGAGGTCTCCGGCTAAGCCATGCTCTTCCATCTTTTTTACGACGTACTCTCTGGCATCGATGGCCTCGGCTTCTTGCGTGTCTTTCGCTATCTCAGCACACGCATCCTGGCCGCTGCCATCACCTCGCTGTCCATGTCCTTTCTCATGGGTCCCTGGTTTATCGACAGGCTGCGCAGCCGACAGATAGGACAGGTCATTCGCAGCGATGGTCCCGAGAGCCATCAGTCCAAAGCGGGCACGCCGACCATGGGTGGCTCGCTAATTCTCTTCGCTCTGGCCTCGTCCACCTTGCTGTGGTGCGACCTCAGCAATCGCTACGTGTGGCTGACGCTGCTTGTGACTATCGGCTTCGGCATCATTGGTTTTGCCGACGACTACCTCAAGATCACCAAGAAGAATTCCAAGGGCCTGTCCGGCAAGATCCGACTGGCTGCCGAGTTTCTCATCGCCGGCTCGGCGATGACCTTCTTCTTTAGCTCGAACACCTTGCCGAGCGAGCTGGCCCTCTCGCTGCAGCTGCCCTTCACCAACTTCTACGACAACCACTGGATCGTGCCCATCTGGCTGTACGTGCCCTTTGCCACCGTCGTCGTGGTTGGCACCGCCAACGCCGTCAATCTCACCGATGGACTCGACGGCCTGGCCATCGCGCCGGCGGCCATCAATGCCGCGACCTTCATGATCTTTGCGTACATCGCCGGCGTGCAGACCACGCTGCTGGTGCAAGTCGGCGGCGACGTCCAGGCCGTCAATCTCGCCGAGTACCTGCACATCGCCCACCTACCCGGCAGCGCCGAGCTAGCCATCTTCTGCGCCAGTATGTTCGGCGCCGGCATCGGCTTCCTCTGGTACAACACCTATCCCGCCAGCGTCTTTATGGGTGACGTCGGCGCGCTCGGTCTGGGCGCCGCCATCGGCATGCTGGCCGTGCTCACCAAGAACGAGCTGGTGCTGCTTTTGGTTGGTGGGCTCTTCGTCTTCGAGACCCTCAGCGTCATCATCCAGGTCGGCTCCTACAAGATGCGCAAGAAGCGCGTCTTCCGCATGGCGCCCATTCATCACCACTTCGAGCTCAAGGGCTGGGAAGAGCCAAAGATCATCGTGCGCTTCTGGCTCATCTCCATCATGCTGGCGCTGATGGCGCTTGGTACTCTCAAGCTCCGGTAGCCGTGGATTTACACAACAAGCGAGTCGTCGTCGTCGGTCTGGCTCAGACCGGTATTAGCGTGGCCAATTTTTGTTCGGCGCGCGGTGCCAAGGTGGTGGTCAGTGACAGCAAGAGCCGCGAGGTGCTGGCGGCGCAAGTCGCGCAGCTGACCAACGCAGAGCTCGATCTCGGAGGTCACACCCTCGCTCTCTTTACCGAGGCCGACCTCATCGTCATGAGCCCCGGCGTGCCCGAGCTGGAGGTCACCCGCGCGGCTCGTGCCGCCGGCGTCGAAGTCATCGCTGAAATCGAGCTGGCCTATCGCTGCTTTCACCCGGGCGCGACCCTCATCGCCATCACCGGCACCAATGGCAAGTCGACGACTACCGCGCTCACCGGCTCCTTGTGCGCCGCCTCCGGGCGACCGACTTTCTGCGGTGGCAACCTTGGCAATCACCCGCTCATCGAAGCGGTCGATCACCCGGCCAACTGCGAAGGTGGACTCATCGTCGCCGAAGTCGCTGGCTTTATGCTCGAGACCTGCACCAGCTTTCGCCCCAAGATCGCCGCCTGTCTGAACATCACACCGGATCACCTCGAGCGTTACGGCAGCTTCGAGGTCTACGCCTCGATGAAGACTCGCATCTACGAGTGGCTCGAACAGGGCGATCACGCCATCGCCAATGCCTGCGACGCACTCACCATCGAGGGCGCAAACCTCAGCCCGGCCACCGTGCATCTCTTCGATTCGACGCCGGAGGCTTCACCGGCCCTGGGTGCCGCGCTCGATCGCGAGGAGCAAAAGATCATGATCGCGGTCGATGGGCGAGTCGAGCACTACCCCATGAGCGATCTGCCGATCATCGGCAATCACAACATGGAAAACGCCATGGCCGCGTACCTGTGCGCGCGCTTGGCCGGCGTCGAGCCAGCCGCTATTCGCCAGGGCGCTCGCGCCTTCATTCCGCAAAAGCACCGTATGGAGCTGGTGGGTGACAAAGAGGGCATCCATTACTACGACGACTCCAAGGGCACCAATGTCGCAGCGGTGGCGGCCAGTCTGAAAGGCTTTCCTCGCAAGCTGGTGCTCATTGCCGGCGGCGTTGACAAGGGCGGCTCCTACACCGACATGTTCGATGCCATGCGCGAGGTCGCCACCGGCATGGTGCTCATCGGCGCAGCGGCCGGCATCATTCGCAAGGCGGCGCAAGACTACGGAGTTAGCTATCCCATCGCCGACGCTAGCGACATGGACGAAGCGGTGCGCATGGCCACGGCCATGGCGCAGGCGGGCCAAGCCGTGGTGCTCTCGCCAGCGTGCTCGAGCTACGACATGTTCAAGAACTTCGGTGAGCGGGGCATGGCTTTTCGCGCCGCCGTCGACAACTTGCCCTAGCTCCCACATGGGCGCACCATGACGCCTGTCGGTTTGCATGCTACGCCGCGAGCGGGGCAAGATTTCTGCATCCTTCTCGACCTATCTCGCCACTAGGAACACTCCATGAACTTGCGCAATCTATCCATCGTCGCTATTTCCATGTTCGCCATGGCTTGTGGAGGAAGCTCCAAGGGCAATAACGCTGGCCCCTGTGAGCTCGACAGCCCGCCGGCCGAGTGCTCTGCCGCCTGCAGCGATACCCTTTTGTGCCCAACCGGCTTCTATTGCGGTACCGATGGCACATGTACGGCCGACTGCGCCCTGGGAACCTCCAACTGCGGCACTGATGCCACCTGCACCAACGATGGTCACTGTGTGCCCACGGCAGAGCTTCCCGATGGTGGTCCCGCCGTCGGCAACACCGAGTGCAGCGACGGTATCGACAACGACGGCGACGGCTTGATTGATGGTGGCGACCCAGAGTGCACGGGCGCTGCCGACGACGATGAGTCGACTTTCGCTACGGGCATTCCCGGCGACAACATCGATGCCGTCAAGCAAGACTGCTTCTACGACGGCAATAGCGGTTCCGGTGACGACGGCTGCGATATCCACGTCTGCTGTCTGCTCTCGCCTGGCGATGTCTCGGGTTGCCCCGCCAACCTCAAGCCACAGCAATACGACCCGAACAACTGCGAGCAGAGCCAGCAGTGCAAAGACACCTGCGGCGCTCTCACGCCGGTTGGCTGTGACTGCTTCGGCTGCTGCACCGTGTGCAATGATCAGGGCTGCTTCGACATCCTGACCAATCCCAACATCTCTCCCGATTGCACAGCCGCCGACGCTGACAATCCCGATATCTGCGCGACCTGTACCAAGAGCGCGGACTGCGGCCCCGACGACAGCTGCGCGTCGCTCGAGTGCCAGCTCTGCCCCGGTGAGGTGCTGCCTCCCGAGTGCCAGGGCGTCAATGAGTGCGCAAGCGGGCAGACCGCCTGTACCGCCGATGCCGACTGCGGCAGCTCGCGGTACTGCTCCAACGGTTGCTGCATCGCGGTCATCAACTAGGCTCGATCCTCAGCCGCTCTGGCCCAAAGCGCCCCAACTCGGGGCGCTTTTTGCGTCTGGACCTTGGCTACTCCGCACCTCGAAGTCGACCGCTCAAGATGGCGAGAACCAGGACCACAGCAGAAACACCGATAACCGCACCACCCGCGCCCCGCATCGCCGAGCTGGCCGTCGCAGGCACGATCGAGAGCAGGATGGCTGTGGCGGCAGCGAGCCAGCCAAAGCCAGCAATCCACAAGGACACGCGCTCGACGTAGGTGAGCTCTGGGTCGCGGGCAAGGGCGTGCGAGGGCGTGTCGTCCCCCTTCATCAGACTCTCGATCCAGCGCACCGGTGACTTCACCGCCAACACCACCATCGGTGCCCACACCGCGATGACGATGGCCAACCAAAAGATGCCGGTGTCGCTCATCTCCTCGCGCGCGCCCAGCGAAGCCACGATTGCATCGCCGGCATAGATGGCGAGCGCGGTGGTCAACAAGGCCAAGAGGGCCTTTACGTAGCGAAGTACCAGGCCGCGTAGGCGCAGGACATGTCGGGCCATGCCGTGCTCAATCTTGGCGACCTCGTCGAGCAGCGGTCGCGACTTCGATGCTGCCAGCTCGAACAAGCCTTGCGCGCGACTCTCATCGCTGCTCTTTGCTGCCAGCTTGCCATAGGCCGTTAGCTGTTTGTCGATGCGCTCACGCGCCGCCTCGTTGCTCGGAACCAAAAGCTCGATGTTGCGAGGATGGAGACGTGTGCGCTGTAGCTCAGCACTGGCGCTGATGCCGAGCTCGTCGGAGGGTAACTGCAAGGCCGTCAGCGTGAACCGCGGGGTGAAGAGCGATTTGCCCTGATCACCAATGTGGTTGGCGTGAAAGTAGAAGCGAGTGAGATCGGCGAAGAGCAGCCAGAGCGCGGACGCGGGCACGCCGAGGACGGCACCGACAGCGGCAATGAGAAAGCCATCGCTGAGGCTCACATGACCGACGAGCAAGGAGCGCAGGATGCCGGTGACCGAGTCGCGAGCGACCACGGGCAGCACGACCAGCAAACCTGCACCCGATAGCATGCCGACGGCGATGCGATGAAAGGTCGAGAGGCGCACTTCACTGCGAGCCACGAAGGCGCGGGCAGCGGCGCGTTCCTCAGCAACTAGCTCGAAGTCGGCATCCGGTACACTCATGGCGGAAGTATGGCTGCCAGGCCAAGCGCCGGCCTTGACACAGGGCGCGAACTTTCTCGGGCAGCCAA
>JAHEAK010000674.1 GCA_024642805.1 Kofleriaceae bacterium
GTGGTCTGCCCTACCAGCGTCGTGCACAACTGGGAATCAGAGATCCAGAAATTTCGCCCCACTCTCAAGACCGCCATCTATCACGGCGCCAAACGCAAGATGAACAAGAAGGTCGACGTGCTGCTGACGACCTACGCCATCTTGCGCATCGACGCCGACAAGCTCGCCAAAGAGAAGTGGAAGATCGTCGTACTCGACGAAGCGCAGGCCATCAAGAATCCCTCCTCGCAGGTGGCCAAGGCTGCCTATCGCGTCAGTGCGGACTTCCGCGTCGCCCTGAGCGGTACCCCCGTGGAAAACCGCCTGGAAGAGCTGTGGAGCCTCATGCACTACTGCAATCCGGGTCTTCTGGGCGCGCGCGCTGACTTCGCCAATCGCTACGCCAAGCCCATCAGCCGCGGCGAACCAGGTGCGGCCGAGCGACTGCGCAAGAAGATCCGTCCCTTCGTGCTTCGCCGCATCAAGCGCGACGTCGCCCCCGAGTTGCCGCCGAGAACCGATGCGGTCCTGCACGTCGAGCTCGATGATTCGGAGCGCGGTGTCTACGACGCGGTTCGCGCGGCCACCCGCAAGGATGTGGTCGAGCAGCTCAGCGCCGGCGGTAGTGTCTTGGCCGCTCTCGAAGCACTGCTGCGCTTGCGACAAGCGGCCTGTCACCCGGCTCTGATTCCTGGCCAGGACGCAGATACCTCCGCCAAGGTTCGCACCCTGGTAGGTGCGCTGGAAACCGCGGCCGCCGATGGTCACAAGGCACTGGTCTTCTCGCAATGGACCTCCATGCTCGATCTCATCGAGCCGCACCTCGAACGCATCAATGTCGACTTCATTCGACTCGACGGCGCGACCACCAATCGCAAAGCCATCGTCGACGGCTTTCAGAGCGAGGACGGTCCGCCCGTGCTCTTGGCCTCCCTCAAGGCAGGCGGCACTGGGCTCAATCTCACCGCCGCCGATCACGTGTTCTTGGTCGACCCCTGGTGGAATCCCGCCGCGGAAGATCAGGCCGCCGATCGCGCGCATCGCATCGGTCAGGAACGCCCGGTGATGGTCTATCGACTGGTCACTCGCAACACGGTCGAGGAACGCATCCTCGCCCTGCAGCAGAGCAAGCGCAGCCTGGCCGACGCGGCCCTCGGCGAAGCGGATCAGGCGACCTCACTCACTCGCGAAGACCTGCTCAGCCTGCTCGAGTAACGTGCTTCGCGCGCGCTGAATGCGGGCGCGCTCGGCACCTGGCCGGCACCGCCTCGGCACGTGCTCGGCACCTGCCCGGCACCGCCTCGGACCGGCACCGCCTCGGCACGCGCTCGGCACGTGGCTCGGCTACGGGCTGGCTCGGCACATGGCTGGCGCTGCTACGCGGCCGACCCTCGGGCTCAGCCTCCAAGTCTCGTCCGGGGTGGCTTCTGGGGTGGCTCGGACAGGGGGAACCGGCGACCCGAGTTGCCGGACAGCCGCGTCTAGGCTTGGCATTCAAGTCGCTGTAATTACCAGGCTTATTGCAGAGATCGCCGTCCGAAAGCTTGGATCATTTGTTGCTCAGCTACCGGACAACAAAACCACCCTGTCCGGACCCACTCATGAATACCAAAACCCTCGCCACCGCCCTCGCCACCTTGCTCGCCGCCTCCTCCTTTGGCTGCAGTAGCGACGATGTTCTCGACGCTGAAAACGCCAGCTTTCCCACCGGCAAGACCGACGGTGGCATCGACGAGGGGTCTGTCGAAGCCCTGGCCGTCCTGGCCCTTGTCAACGATCTGAGCGTCGATGTCGAGGAGCTCGATGACGCCGCCGCCCTACACGCCACCGCCGCACGCAACATCATCGCCCACCGCAACGGTCCCGATGAGCGGGCTGGCACGGCGGATGACGATCTTTTCGACAACCTTGCCGAGCTAGACGCCGTCGCCTTCGTGGGTCCAAGTGCCCTCGATGCCCTGCTCAGCTATGCCCGCGCCAAGGGACTCATCAATGACACCGCCACCGACGCCTCGGTGATCTTCTCACCGCAAGCTCTCGACAGCTCACACACCGCTCGCATCGCCAAGATGATCGACCAGGCCAAGGAGAGCATCGACATTGCCATGTACAGCTACTCCAGCTCTGACATCGCCGATGCCCTGCGCAATGCTGCTGCCCGCGGCGTCGACGTTCGATTCATCTTCGAGACCGCCAACACTGACGATCGTCGTCTCACCGGCACGGCCTTGCAGAACTCAAAGTCGGGACGCCTCGAAAGCGACGGCATCAACGTCCGCTACGTCAACAAGATCATGCACCACAAGTTCATCCTCGTCGACGGCCCACGTCATGACCTGAGTGAAGCACAGGACACCCTGATCGCCTCGGGCAGTGCCAACTGGTCCTCGGGTGGCGCAACCATCTACGACGAGAACACCGTCTTTTTGGCCGGAGTTCCAGAAGCCGCACTCAAACTCCAACGCGAGTTCGATCGCATGTGGACGCACAGCCGGGACCTGGCCGCCAACACCAGCCTGCCCTTCACCCTCTCGACCCTGGACATCAAAGACGCTGACATCCCTGACGATCCGGATCTCGATGTCCTCTTCACCTCCGACAACTTCGACGTCAACGACGGTTCCAGCACCTTCCGCCTGCGCTCGCGCCAGGACATGGCCATGAGCAAGGAATGGGTGCAGGCCATCGACAACGCCACCGACTCGATTTGGATCGCTTCTGGTCACATGCGCCTGAAGCCAGTCGCCGAGGCGCTCATCGCCAAGAAGCAAGCCAATCCCAACATGGACATCCGGGTCTACCTCGACCAGCAGGAGTACATCTCGACCTCTGGCAACACTAGCCAAACCAACTCGCAAGCGGCCTGCGTCGCCAGCGCAACCACCGACGACAAGATCTTCGATTGTGAGAACAGAGCCTTCCTCTGGGGCCGCGCGCTCGGTGAGGCTGGCATCGACGTTCGCTACAAGTACTACGCCTACCGTTGGCATTTCTCTTACGCCGAACAGATGCACAACAAGTTCATGATCATCGACGGCGACGAGCTCTACAGCGGCAGCTTCAACTTGAGCATCAATGCCGAGCACAGCACCTTCGAGAACGTCATCCACCTGAAGGCCCCGACCTACGCAGGTACCGTGCAGACCTACGTCAACTATTTCGAGCGAGTCTCGGAGACAGGACGTGGCAACGGCGAGCTGGCCGCGCTTCGCAACGAAATCGCCACGGCGCCGATGATTCCCCTGGTCTTCGACAGCCTCTCGCTCAGCTACGACGAGGCGACCTCTCTCAAGTCGCTCATTCGCAGCAACTG
>JAHEAK010000675.1 GCA_024642805.1 Kofleriaceae bacterium
ACCGAGTCGGGCTCGTCGCTCGGGCTCGTCGAGCAGCACCTGCAAGCAGGCGGCAAGGGCCTTGGCATCGCCCTTGGCAAAGACCTCGCCACTCACGCCGTCTTCCACGATCTCGGCCAGCGCCCGCACGCTCGAAACCACGACCGCCTTACCGAGCGCCAGGGCCTCGAAGGGCTTGAGCGGAGATACGTATTCGCACACGCGCAGACTCTTGCGCGGGTAGACCACGATGTCGAGCAGGGCGTAGTAGCCGTGGACCTCGTGATGCGGGATGCGGCCCGTGAACGTCACGCGCCCTTGCAAGCCGCGCTTGTCTGCCAGCTCCTGCACCGACGCGCGGGCCGGTCCATCGCCAACCAGCACCAGGTGCAAGTCGCTCCGTGCCTGTAAGAGCGTCGCGGCCTCGATCAAGAGATCCAGGCCTTCGTAGTCGTTCATGGTCCCGATGAAGCCGATGACGGTCTTGCCCTCTAGGCCCAGCTCAGCCACCAGGGCCCTCGACGCGGCACCACTGCGGAAGGCATTGGCGTCGACGGCGTTTGGCAAGACGGCAATCTTGTCTTCGGCGACGCCACCCGCGATCAAGAGCTCCTTCATCGCGCCGGTGAGTGTCAGCACATAGTCGGACTCGCGCGCCGCCTGTACTTCGAGTGCTTCGATCATGCGATAGTGATCGGAATCCTCGTAGGCGGGCTGTCGCGCCGAACGCGTCATGTGCCACAGCCCGCGCACCTCGTAAATGCTGGGGATGCCCAGTGAGCGAGCCGCTCGTGCCCCTGCCAGGCCGACCAGGTGATTGGAGACCGAGTGAATTAGGCACGCACGCTCTTGCGTGGCAATCGCCGCCAGCGAGTCCTCCAGAAGCTCGACGCGCTCGCCAGGCGTCAGCCCCTGCACGCCCTTTGCATCGGGCGAATAGCGGTAGCGCACGCCCTCGATGAGAGTTTCACTGTCCATCCTGCTGCCGACGACATGGTCCTTGCGATCGGAGGGATAGCCAAAACGAGTGACGGCGGTGGGCTGCCAACCGGCCGCCTGGATCGCGCGCAGTAGATACTGTGAGCGCAGCGCATAGCCCAGGGGATGAAAGGGCAGCGACTGATCGACGTGGTAGATGAAGCTCTTTTCGCGCGCCTGGTAACGAGGCCTGGCGTGCACGGCTAACAGGGCAAGACCGTCACGCAGGATGCTGGCCTCCCCCTCCAGGCGTGAGTAGGCCGGTCCGCGGCGCTCCTCGGGGACCAAGTCGCGATAGATTTCGAGTGGACGCCAGATGCCGCCCACGGCGGTCAATTCTTGCGCCACGGCGATGGAACTCAGAACATCACCAAGCTCGGCGACATGGCGCTGGGCGAAGGCCAGCCCCGATTGGGGCGCCCTTTCGTCCATGATCTGCATCGTGACTTGAAAGAGTCGGCGGCAATCCTTGATGCGCTTGCGGGCCTGCAAGGCTTCGATGGCGCCCATGACTCCGCGCTCGAAACGCGCATCTCGATACAGCTGCAGCTCGGCAGCTAGTGCGCTCTTCAGTGCATCTTCGCCACTGGAGAGGGTCGCGGCGACCAGTCGCTCGACCAGACCGCTATAGCCTTTGTCGGGAACGATGGCGTAGGGAGCCGGAAAGGGTCGTTGCCCGAGCGGAAAAGGCATCATGGCCTTGCTCAGTCCCTGGACGCACTGGCGATGCCAATCGTCGGAGGCATCGCGATAGGCCTGGCGCACTGGCGACAGTGTAATCGCGCCATCACCCGCGACCTGGAAGGCACCCGCCCCTGTGGTGGTCAAGGAGCCTTCGGCTTGCAGCGCAAAGTAGCAAACATCTGGCAAGAGTCGCACCGCCCTGCCGGTGGCGACTCGCAGCCGATTGACGAACTCGGCGTCGGCGGAGATTCGCACGCTGTCGAAGAAGCCTGCCTGCTCCAAAACCTGCTGGCGGCGGAACATTAGGGTAATGTAGCCAGGACGGTTGGTCTTGCCGCCAAACCACACCTCGTCGCCAGATTCAGATATTCTCTGATACCTGGTGTAGTTGGCGATTGCCAGCGGATCGCAGTGCAACGCCTCGACTTGCAGTTCAAGGCGATTGCCAGCGGAGACGTCGTCGGAGTCGTGAAAGCTTACGTACTCGCCTTGCGCCAACATGAGCCCGACGTTCTTGGCCACGTAGGTGCCCGAGTTAATCGCGGTCTGCACCACCTTCAAACGAGGATCGGCCCGAGCGAGCTCGAGTAGGATCTCCACAGAGCGATCGTCGCTGCCGTCGTCGACCGCGATCAACTCCAGGTTGGCGTAGCTCTGCCCGAGCACCGATGCTATCGCTTCTCGCACCGTCGACTCGGCGTTGAACACAGTCATGATGACCGAGACCTTGGGCTGCTGACGGCCGATAGCTTCCGCCACCGGAAAATATCGCAGCGGGCGCTTCTCGAAACAGAAGACCCGCGGCCCGGCCTCTGGCGAGAAGGGCCGGGACAGGGCAAGAGTCTGGTAGGCAAAGCGCGTTTCGCTTCGCGTCATCGCAGGTGGCATCGACGGCGGATAGCAGCCCAGACGCCGCTCCAGCTCCGACAAGGCCTGCTCGAGCACGACGCTGGGTGCCTCGCCGCTAGCGAGATCGCGCAGGCGAAGGCGCCTGGCTGCCACCAGGCCGTGCTCTGCATCCAGCCAATAGGGTTGGTCGGCGCGCAGCTCGGCGAAGCCTGCGGCCATCGCCGCCGAGGCCATGGCCCTTGGGGCGCAGGCCAAGAGCAGGTTACTGGCCAGGGAGCGGGCGATGCCATAGCTGACAAGCTGTGCCCCAGAAGCGGCTCCCGCCACCAGGTAGATGCGCAGGCGCGGGCACGATGCCCGCTCGACCACCTGCTCGAGCTCGGCGGCGCGCGATGCGGGCGCGATGACGATAAGCTCAGTCGCCAGCGAGCCTTGTTCGCAGACGCCATCCCAATCGACGGGCGCATCCGCATCGCAGAAGATCACGAGGCTGCGCTTTGGCAGGTCGTGGACGGTGGTTTCGCGGCGCGCTGCGCCCCTGGGACGAGCTCTGGCGAAGGGCGTGAGCTCAAAGGCCTGCAATGCCGGACCGTGCAAGACCGGTGATCGGGCGTCTCGAAGGAAGCGCTCCGGGTCGGTCAAGAGCTTGAGCAGCTTGCGGGTGCGCAGGGTGGGAGGTCGGTAGCGCGTGGCGGCCCGGTGCGCGCTGCGCTGACCCTGGCGTAGAGTCTCACCCACCAGCTGCAGCATCTCCTGGCCGCTTTCGACCCGCGTGCGTATGGAGTGCACGGCGCGCGAGGTG
>JAHEAK010000676.1 GCA_024642805.1 Kofleriaceae bacterium
CTGCCATCCTCAAGGCAGAGGGTCGCGCGAAAGTAGGCATCGGGCCCGCCGTGCACGAGCAGATGACTGTCGTCGGCATCGGCGCAAATCGCCACGCAGGGCGGCATCACGCGCGCCGCGTCACGAGCGCTCTGTGATCGCTGCTCCAGGATCGAGGCCGCCTGCTCCGGGTTGTCGATGTCGATTCCGAGCGCGCGAAGGATGGCCAAGAGGGCCTCGTCGCTTGCGACCTGCGCCTGACCGAGACCATCGACGTGATTGGTGGTGACGCCAAGTTCTTCTGCCAGCGCGCGAAGGCTCATGGGCGCATGCTGGCGCCAGGCCGAAGCGATCGCAATTCGTAGCCTCGTTGCATTATTCAACAGCGCGATTGTTCAGGGGGACCGACCAGGCGGGTGCGCGCGAGGCGGGGCCAGTTAGGCGGCGCGGCAATGCAGAAAAAGCTGCGCCCGCCGGCGCCCGCGGAGCGCTCCCTACAACTTTCTATGCCGATCGGGAATCTCGCCGCCTCGAGGCGGGTTGCCATGGAATCCACTGTGTCTCGACGGACTTACCTCAGCGGGCCCGTACTGCGGGCCCTGGCTCCCCTGCTCGCCTGCGCAGCCATCTTGCTCAGCGCCGCGAGCGCGCGCGCCATGATTTGTCCGCTGCCAGAGACCATCGAGGATGAGGCGCTGGCCTCCTTCTTGCCGGATCCCCCAAGCACACCCGCGGCCGTGGGCGCTGAGTTCCGAGCCGCCACCGCCAGCAAGGGACAGAGCTGCAATCGTTTGAGTTCCGAGGAGTGTCAGCTGCGTTGGCCCGAAGGTCAGCCAGAGCCGCCAGCGCGGATCAGCCTGCACAAGCCTGTCGCCGCCCACTGGCTCTCCACCTCCCAGTCAGCTTCAAGCCATGGCACAGGCCTCCGCTTTGCGGATCGTTCCGGAGCGGAGTGCTCTGGTTATCTGGCCCGGCTCTTCCGGCCGCCACGAGACGCGTAGGTAAGAACACTTCTCAACCTTCGTTACTCTGTACTCCGCCCGAGAACTGACTCGGCCGCGGAGTGTTCTCTCGTGGAAAGAAACTACAATGACAATCAAACTATCACGTCGCAACGTATCCGCTCTGGGTATTACTCGCATTTCTCTCGCCACAACCGCGCTCACCTTCGGTTTGATGGCCTGTCAACCAAACCCAAAGAACGACAACGACAAGCAACTGGCGGAGCTAAGCGCCAAGCTCGACAAGCTCGACCACAAACTCGATGCCCTGGCCGGGCAAGCGCGAGCTCCCGCCCAGGCAGCCCCCAAGCGGCCAACGCCTGGCCAACTCTACAACGTCGCGCTGGCGCCCACCGACGCCTATCGAGGCGGTGCCAAGGCCAAGGTCACGGTGGTGCTGGCCTCCGAGTTTGCCTGCCCCTACTGCTCACAGCTGGCACTGGAGGTCGACAAGCTGCTGGGGGCCTTTCCCGATGAAGACCTGAAAGTCGTCGCCAAGGACTTTGTTGTCCATCCCGATGTTGCCACCTTGCCGGCCCACGCTGTGTGTGCTGCCAATCGACAGGGCAAGTATGGCGAGTTCGAGCAAGCGCTGTGGAAAGGCGCCTGGGGCGACAAGAGACTCAATCGCGAGGCTCTCTCGCAGAAAGGTCTCGACACGATCGCTAGCGAACTCGGCCTCGACCTTGCTCGCTTTCACAAGGACATGGAAGGCGACTGTCCCGCACAGGTGGCCAAGAGTCATCGCGAGATGGCGATGCTCGGTGTCAACGGCACTCCAGCCGTGTACATCAATGGCTCGTACTACGCGGGCGCGCGCAGCTTCGAGGCCCTCAAGGCCGCCGTCGAAGCCGAGCGCAGCAAGGTCGATGAGCAACTGGCCAAGGGCGTGGCCCTCGACGGCTATTATGAGAGTCTGATCGCCAAGGGCAAGAAGACCATCTAGCAGCGGCTGTCTCTCGCTCGTCTCATTGCGGTGATGCGAGCGAGAGCGGCGTCCTTGTTAGGGGCACTCGTCTGGTATCGACTCTGCGATGTCCAGCGCGTCGATCTTGAAGAACCAACCGTCCCACAGATAGGTGATGGAGGCCACGGCTGGCGTCTTTGGCGCACCGACCAGTTGGGCACGCTCCCACACCTCCTTGAGTGAGCAGCGAGGCGCGGGACGTTTCTTGCGCTTGCAGTCACCGCTCTCGATGATACGTGCCGTGGCGCCACTCTTGTCGACATCGACATCGACGCGACAGGGCAAGTCCTCTTCGATGCCAACGGGTGCGCTGCCCTTGGCATGCGATGGCGACAGAAAGTTGTAGGTCGCCTCCAGTGGAAAGCGCGTGAAGTTGGCACGCCCAGAGGCAGCTACGCCCTCGACATCGAACTCATAGAGATAGGCGTCGGGGTAGATCTTCCTGGCCAGGCTCTGCGCTTTCGGCAGATAGGCGACTGCGTCGAAGGATCCTGGGTCAAAATCCAGCGCCTGGTGAATCTCTGAGTTCTTATGCCTAGAACCGGTCTCGATCACGGTTACGCCATTGTTGCCGGCACCTGCGCCATCCGAGGTGGGCGGAGAGTCAGCAACGGAGCTTGGTGAGTTGCTTGCCGGCGTCGAGGTGGTGGCGGCTGGTGTCGTCGCTGAGCTTGGCGGACGGGCGCCGCGAAGTCTGTGCATGCGTCGCTCGCTCGCCTCCTCAGTGGTTGGCGAATCCTGCGCGTCGAGCGGCGAATCGGAGTCGACAGGGGCTGGACCGGTGTCGAGGGATGCGGGAGCTCCTTGGCTGGGCGCGCGCGCGTCCTCGCTTCGCGCTGGCGAGTCTTGCTCCGCAAGCGCTTGCGTCGCCTGCACGGGCTGCGAGGAGGCCCCCTGGCTCTGGCCAAGCACGAAGGCCACAGCGCCCGCCACGAGCAGCAACGCGCCGCCTGCCACATAGAGGAGCTTGCGGGATGGGCGCGCCATCGCGTGTGTAGATCCGAGAACCGGTGCCGCGATCGAGGTGGCAGGAGGCGCCTGTGAGGCCGATATCCGTGTCGGATCGATGGCAGGCGGCTCCGGCATCACTGCCTGCGAGGGCATTCTCTCTGCCTGTGTAGCAAGACGCGGCGCCTGCGCTGCACTGGCGTAGGCGGTCGATTCGAGAGCGAGCTCGGCAGCCGTTGGATAGAGCGATGCCGGCGCCGGTGCTATCGGTATTGCCAGCTGCGTTGCGTCCCCGCCGAGAGCCTCCCCCTCCGCAGGTAGATGGGCCAGCGCGTCGCGAATCGCCGCAGCCAACTCACGTGCGGAGGCGAAACGATCGCTTGGTTTCTTGGCC
>JAHEAK010000677.1 GCA_024642805.1 Kofleriaceae bacterium
CCTCGGTCGGTATCGCGCTTGGCGTCTCGCTCGCTTTGTCTGAGGATGCGTCTGCCGGTGCTTCTGTCGGCGTCGGCGCCAATGCGTCTGTCGGTGCCGCTGTCGGTGCCGCTGTCGGTGCCGCTGTCGGTGTCGCTGTCGGTGTCGCTGTCGGTGCCTCGGTGGGTGACGATGGTTGAGACAGCTCTTGGCTTGCACTGGCCTCGCTCGATGTATCAAAGAGAGAGGCCTGCGCGACCAGCAATGCGAGCACGGAAAGCAGCGCGAACGCCGCCCAGGCAGCCCGTCGACCTAAGAACGAGAACCCAGGCGCCCCGTGTGCAGCTCGCACAGGCGGCGCGCTCGCAGGCGGCGGTGGCGGGCGCAAGTGCATGTGGGTGACCATGCCCTTGGCAGGCGCGAGTTCCTGCCCGGCAAGTGCATCGCTCAAGTCGACCATGCGCGTGCGTGCCGGTGAGGAGCTGCGCGCCGCATTCGACAGTGGCGGCACAGCTGGCGACATGGGCGCGCGATCGCCGACGGAAGCTGTTGGCGAGGCAACCGTCAGGCGCTCACTCGAGGGTCGAGGAGCTGGCAAGGGCGCGGCCCCTTGGCTCGCTTGTGGCAAAGGCGCCATGCCAATGATTTCGATCGTCGGCGGCATCTTGGGACGACGCGCGAGCGGTGCGACAGGGTTGGGCACGGGCGGGTTCGACACGGGCGGGCGCGACACGGGCGGGCGCGGCACGGGCGGGCGCGGCACGGGCGGCGCTTTGCTCGGCCTGTGCCTCAGCGCGGCAGGGACTGCCACCGCGCTCTTGCCTGCCCGTTGAAAGACGGAGGTAATCATGAGTGAGGGCCGTTGCGGGCGCGGCAGCGGGGGGGCCGCGCTCTGCACCGGCGTGGCCTGCGCTGGCAGGCCGACGAGGCTCATCTCGGGCGGCCGATCCATCACAATGGTCTTGGCGCCAGCGATGCGGGTCGCTCGGATGGGTTGTTGCTTGCTCTTGACACTCATAGCCTGCTCCCCTCAGCGCGCTCCTCACCGACAATCAGTCCCATAGCGACCATCTGCGACCAACAGCGAGGCCGGTGCCCGCTGGCTTGCATGGAACTCATCAACCTGCCCTCGGCGTCTTCACCTTCGATGCGACGCGTAAAGAGATCCACGAGCTGATAGCCGCCCTGCTCATCAAGGCCCTGTACCTCGACGATGTGGGTGATGCCTCGCGAGCCGTCGCGCAGACGCGCGGTCTGTACGACGATGTCGATGGCCGAGGCGACCTGTGCACGAAGAGCCTGCATCGGCAAGCGCACGTCGCTCATCATGGCCATGGTTTCTAAGCGCGAGAGGGTGTCGCCTGGATAGCTGGCGTGCACGGTCGACATGCAGCCGCCATGGCCCGAGGTCATGGCTTGAATGAGTTCCAGCGCTTCCCCACCGCGAATTTCGCCAACGACGATGCGATCCGGTCGCAGTCGCAGGCTTGCCTTGAAGAGATCGCGAATGCTCACCGCCCCACGGCCCTTGGCATCGGCCACCTGCGCTTCGAATTGCACCACGTGATCGCGCTGCAGTTGCAGCTCGCGCGCGTCCTCGAGCACGACGATGCGCTCGTTGGCGCCGATATACGAGGACAGCGCATTGAGCATGGAGGTCTTTCCCGAACCGGTTCCGCCCGCGACAATGATGTTCTGTTTGAACGAGACCAGCGCTCGCAGGAGGGCTGCGCTTTCCGGGCACAGCGCGCCGAAATCGATGAGCCTGTCCATGGTCAGGGTTTCCTTGGCAAAGCGTCGAATGGCGACATGCGGGCCATCGGGCGCCGCGGGCGGTAGCACCGCTTCGACGCGGCTACCATCGGGCATGCGGCCTTCGAGAATGGGTTGTTCGCGATCCACTCGCCGACCCACGTACTGGCCGAGGTGGCGAATCGCAGCCAGGAGTTCTTCTTCGTCGGCAAAGCGGGCGGAGGTAGCTTCGAGTTGTCCTCGGCGTTCGATGATGATCTGTGCGTGGCCGTTGATGAGGATCTCCGTCACCGTGGCATCGTCGAGGAAGGGAACGATGGGCGCAAAGAACTGCCGCAGGGTGCGTTGATAGATTTCCTTGGAAATCATGGCTGCACTTCTTCTCGGTTGAGCTTGGCAAGCAGACGCAGTGCCCGGCTCGCGTAGGCGCCCTGCGGAGCAACTTGCAAGTAGTGTTGCAAGTGGGCGCGAGCCTCCTGCGAGAGGCCCTGTCGACTCTCCACCAGGGCCAGAGAGTAGGCGGCATCGATGACCAGCTCGCCTGGTTCGAGTGCACCGTTTAAGTGAGCCGAGGCCTGCTGCAAGTTTCCGAGCGCCAGATGAATGCTGCCGACCACGTAGCTCATACCCGCGTCGCCAGGATGTCGATCGAGATAGGGCTCGGCGTAGGACAGAGCGGCCCGCAAGCGCGATGCCGCCACACACACTTTCACGATCTCGGGCAGCACCTGGGTCTCGTCGTAGCCCTTGCTGTAGGCGGCTGCCAAATATTGCTGTGCTCGAGTGAGATCGCCTGCGCGCGCGAAGCTAAGACCTTGAGCGCGCAGCTGCGAGGGCGAGACCGTCGCAATGGGATCGACAGGTGGCGGACCTTTCGGGCCGCGCGCGCCATGGGTACATGCAGAGAGCAAGATCAGGCACACGAGCGCAGTCGCGCGACGAATGCAGTAGGTCTCGGAGCGGGTGTTGCTTGAGTTCATCGCATCACTTCTTTCTAGATAGGTTGAGCGCCAGGCGCCGCAGTGTGAGAGCGCTTTCGCTCTGCGGTTGATGCCGCAAGAGTTCTTGCAGGCGAGCGACCTGCTTGCTGGCTTGCTCGTGATCGCCGCTGGCAAGCGCGCGTTCGAGGCGCAGACGCGTGACGCGATAGTCCTCGAGCAAAAGACCGCGGAGTTCATCGGCCCGCGAGCGCATCGAGGCGGCCCGATCCGAGCCAGCCAATTGGTAACAAGAAGCAGCTTCTTGGTAGAGGGCTACAGCAGACACGCCATCCTGCAGATCAAAGACGGAGCGCTCGCTCTTGGCCTCGGCACTGTGCTCGGCGAGAGCCGCGCGGTGCACGTGGTTGTCGCTGCTGCAGGTGATCGAGTCAGCAAAGAGAGTCGGATCCGCCGCCGGCACATAGGTGGTGGCCGGGCTTTTGCCCGACAAGAAGGTAAAACCACACAGGGCGAGAGTGCTGATGAGCAACATGAGGATCAGGGGATGGGCTTTTCCAGAGTCGCGCCCTGTATCGGTGCCGCTGCCCTCCTGGTTGCCAACTTTCTGGTCG
>JAHEAK010000678.1 GCA_024642805.1 Kofleriaceae bacterium
CCCAGCTCGAGCACCCCAACATCTTGCCCATCTATGGGGTGCGGAAGGTGAAGGGCGCGCTGGCCCTCGTGCTCAAGCGAGTGCAGGGCGAGCCGTGGTCGGAGCTCATGGCCGAGCATGACCGGGCCTGGAATCTGGAGATCTTGCTGCAAATCATGGACGCGGTCGCGTTTGCGCACCGGCGTGGCTTCTTGCATCGGGACCTCAAGCCGTCGAACGTGATGGTCGGAGAGTTCGGTGAGGTCTATCTCATGGATTGGGGCCTGGCCTTGCCACTGCAGGAAGCAAAGGTGGTGTTCGCCACCTCGGGCAGCTTGCCGTACATGGCGCCCGAGATGTTGCGCCCTTACGAGTGCGGCTTGAGTGAGCGCACCGACGTCTACCTCTTGGGCGCCATTCTTTACGAGATTATCTGCCAACAGCCGCCGCATCAGGGCGCATCCCGTGCCGAGATCATGGAAGCGATTGCCCGTTCGCAGCCGCCCTTTGCGCAGCACGAGGACATCGAGTTGGTCGCGATTTGCCAGCGCTCGTTGCGGCAGCAGCCCGAAGCTCGATTTCAAAGCGTTGCAGAATTTGCGCGGGCGATTCGCAGCTACCAGGGACACGCCGCCTCTCGTTCGCTGCAACTGCGGGCTCAGAGTATGGCCCATCGACTCGGGCCGTGTCGCTTTGCCTTCCAGGAAGCGCTGCGCAGCTGGCCCGAAAATGACCTGGCCCGAAGCGGCTTACGTGCCTGCACCGAGCTCGTGGTTGAGTACGAGCTGAGTTCGGGCGAAGCGGCCACCGCAGTCAATCTACTGGCAGAGATTGGCGTCAGCGATGGCGAATGGATCGACAGGGCCGAAGAGCGCCTGGCAGCGGATGAACAAGCCGAGCGGCATGCCCAGGAGTTGCGAGTACAGAGCGACAAGAACGTGCAGCGCTCGTCACGGCGTCGGTCGATCATCTGCATCGGCATCGCGTGGACGCTGGTGCCCCTTCTTCTCGAGTGGCTGGGCGCCTCACACAGGCTCTTTGCCCTCGGTAGTGGCGCCTTTCTGATCTCCTGGCTCGTGGTCGGGGCCATGGGACGAGCCTGGATCGAGGCCACCTTGGTCAACCGACAGACCTATGGGCTCATGCTCGCCGGCGCGTTGGTCCTGTTCCTGGCAAGCCTCGGGCTGGCGCGCAGCGGCCTGTCGGCGCAACACGCGCACGTGCTTTTGTGCCTGCACTTCTTCGCGGTAGCCATCGCCTTCGTGATTCTGGTCGAGTGGCGAGTGTGGCCCTCCGCCCTGATGCTCCTGGTCAGCTATCTATTGGGCATGCACGCGCCGCGACTATGCTTGCTCATGCTCGCGGCTTCCAACGCGACCCTGGCGATCAACGCCTTCTTCATTGGCAGGCCGCAAGGGCATACTGTCGAGCCCGCCTAGCCGACGCGAACGATGTGATAGTTTTTCTTGCCGCTGCGCACTACGATCATGGTCTCGGTGCCCAGGTCGCTGGCGCCAAGCTGGCGGGTCGGGTCGTTCTCGCGGATGTTGTTGACGTAGACGCCACCGCCGGCGACGAGTCGACGGGCTTCGCCCTTGGACTTGGCCAGAGCCGTGCTGTGCAAGAGATCGCACAGCTCAATACCCTCGTCGAGTTGGCTGCGAGAGATCTGGGAGCTGGGCAGATCGGCGAGCAAGGGCTCTAGATCCGCGTCGCTGAGGTCTTCCAGCGTGCCACCGAACATGACCTGACTGGCGGCCTGTGCCCGTCGCAGGGCATCAGCGCCGTGCACCCAGGTGGTGAGATCTTCGGCGAGCGCCTTCTGACCGAGGCGCTGATGAGGTGACTCGGTGTGCGCAGCAACCAGCGCGGCAATCTCTTCCAGCGTGCGCCACGAGAACATGCGCAGAAAGCGATCGACGTCGGCGTCCTCGGCATTGAGCCAGTACTGGTAGAAGGCGTAAGGCGAGGTGCGCGCGGGATCGAGCCAGATGCGCGTGCCCTTCGAGGTCTTGCCCATCTTCTCGCCCTTGGAGTCGAGCAGCAGCGGTGCCGTGAGGCCAAAGAGGCCGCTCTGGCCATTCATCTTGCGAGCGAGCTCGATACCGGCGGTGATGTTGCCCCACTGATCGGAGCCGCCCACTTGCAAGCGGCAGCCGTGATGCTTGGCAAGATGCGCAAAGTCGTAGGCCTGCAAGAGCATGTAGCTAAACTCGGTGTAGCTGATGCCCTGATCGCGATCGTTGAGGCGGCTTTTGACCGAGTCCTTGGCCGTCATGTAGTTCACCGTCAGGTGTTTGCCGACGTCACGCAGAAAGTCGATGTAGCCAATCGAGGCAAACCAGTCGGCGTTGTTGACCACCATGGCGCCGTTGGCCGCGTCGCTAAACTCGACGAAGGGCTCGAGCTGGCGCCTGTTGCCGGCCAGGTTCTCCGCTAGCGTGTCCGCATCGAGCAGCGAGCGCTCATCGCTGCGACCGGATGGGTCGCCGATCATGCCCGTGGCGCCACCCACCAGGATGATCGGCTTGTGGCCGGCCTTCTGCAGTCGAGCGAGCAGGGTGGTGGGGACCAGACTGCCGATGTGCAAGCTCGTCGCGGTCGGATCATAGCCGGCGTAGAAGGGCACGCAACCGCTGTCGAGGGCCTTGGCCAGTTCTGCCTCGTCGGTGGTGGCCTGGACCAGGCCGCGAGCCTTGAGTTCTTCGAGGATGCCTTTGGACATGATTTCCTACTTATTCTTAGAATGGCGACAGCCCGAATGGGCGAGGTGGGGATGTGGCGTGGATGGTCAGGGTTGCGAGACCTGAGAACGAAGGCTTGACCGGGACCTGTGAGCGAAATCGACTACAGGCACGGGGCTACTGCGCGTAGTCGGAAGCGCGGGTTTCGCGAATGACCACGACGCGCACCTGACCTGCGTAGGTGGCCTCTTTTTCGATCTTGTTGGCGATGTCGCGAGACAGGAGTCTAGCTTCGGCATCGCTGACCTTGTCGTTGTGCACCATGACTCGCACTTCGCGGCCCGCTTGCACAGCGAAGCATTTGTGCACGCCTTCAAAGGTGGTGGCCAGTGCTTCCAGGTCTTCGAGACGCTTGATGTAGCTAGCCAAGACTTCGCGGCGGGCGCCGGGGCGGGCCGCGCTGAGCTGATTGGCGGCATCGAGGATATGAGCCAGAACGCTGGCAGGGGCGGGATTGCCATGGTGGCTGGCAATGGCCTCACAGACTTTGGGCGACTCGCCGTGCTTGCGGGCCAGCTGGGCACCGACTTCGGCGTGCGTGCCTTCGATTTGGTG
>JAHEAK010000679.1 GCA_024642805.1 Kofleriaceae bacterium
TCCTAGCGTTTGCCCGGTGGCGGTGAGCTGTGGCCCGTTGTTGTTGCCGCCCATGCCATCGCCACGCAGCATCTTGGCGATGCCGAAGTCGAGGATCTTGACGAATTCGTCGTTGCCGGATCGCTTCTCAAGATGCACGTTCTCGGGCTTGAGGTCGCGGTGAACGATGCCCATCGCATGAGCCTCGGCAAGCGAGGAGCTCATCTCAGACAAAATCTTAAGCATGCGTTGCCAGGCAATGGGCGCCTCCTTGGCAAAGACGTCGTGCAGGCTGCGCCCTTCCAGAAGTTCCATCGCGATGAAGAGGGTGCCGTCCTCGGTACGATCGAAATCGTAGGTCGTGACCGTATGAGCATCCTTGAGGCTGCACAGCACCTGGCCTTCGAGGCGAAAGCGCTCGACGACGTTCTTGTCGCGCGTCATCTCAGGGTGCAAGAGCTTGATGGCGACGACTCGATTGGTGCCCAGCTGTGAGCCCTTGTAGACGGCACCAAAGCCACCCTCCCCCAGCTTGCTGTCGATCCGAAAGCGGTTCTTGAGAGTCTTGCCTACGTAGGGATCCTCGGGGCGGGCGGGATCAAAGAGGCTCGAGGCGATCGGAGGCGGCTGAGCGGCCACCAGGGTCTTGGGCATGGTGTGCGCTGCCGAGCTCGCCGCCGTCTGCGCGGGACTGAGCTTCTGGCCACAACCGCCGCAAAAATGCGAGTTGGCCTCCACCTGCATGTTGCACTTTGGACAATGGCTCATGAGTCCATCCTGGGCCGCTCACATTCCAACATGCTCGACTGCAGATTGTGTCGCATTTGGCCCAGCGGCGCATCTTCTGGTGCCCTGAATGCTCATCGAGGGTCGCCGAAGGATCACCAGGGCAGGAATTTCCGCCAGCCGCGGCGAATCGCAAAGGCCGGCGGAGGACTCTCTGTGCCCAACCAGAGGCGCACCACGGGCCCACCGGTGCCAAACTCGACTTCCACCGACTCATCCAGGCCCAGCACCTTCGATTCGACCTTTTCGCCGTCAATCCAGGTGCCATTGGAGGAGCCGATGTCGCGCAGGACGTACCTGACCGGCTCGGCCGCATCGCCCTCGCTGGCCTCGCTCGGCTCCTGGATGAGCTCGGCGTGCTGCGAGGACGAATCGATGTCAGACTGCGCGTCGAAAGCAACGGTGCTCTTTGGGTGGCGCCCAAAGCTCACCCGTTGCAGATCCTCGAGGATCTGTCGCTGGCCGCGGCGTGCTCCGCGCACGTGATCGATGACGAGCTTCACAGCCATCTCAGCAAGGAGAGTAATGCTGCTAGCGAGAGGATGGCAATGGCGAGGTAGTGAACGATGCCGAGGCGCGAGTGCTTGGCAATAGCGCGCTCGGCCGAGCCCTCTTCGACCCGAATCGCCGGGTGTTGGGCCGTTGCGGGGACCGATCGTGGCCAGGCGTCGTTGCGCAGACCGGCACGGTGCGCCAGCCGGCGACCGACGATGGAAGTCGTTGTAAGGGCTGACGGCCCTTCCTGGGCATGGTCGATCTCCGTAAATCGAAGTTCGTCGTCGACGCCAGCGGGACGCAAATCGGCCCCCGTGAAGCGCGCGAGCACGACGCTAACGTTGTCACCGCCGCCGGCCTCATTGGCAAGAGCCACCAGGGCGCTGGCGGCCCCTTCGAGATCATCGGTGCACATCGCTTGTCGAATGCCCTCATCGGTCACCTGGCCGTGCAGACCATCGCTGCACAAGAGCAGACAATCGCCCGCGCGCAGCTCCGCTATCGAGAGCGAGACCTCGACATCCGCGCTGGCCCCGAGCGCTTGCAAGATGCGCCCTCGTTGCATGGAGTACTGCGCCTCTTGTTCGGAAATTCGCCCAGCCTGGACCATCGCGGAGACGACGCTCTGATCGCGAGTAATCTGGGTGAGGGCTCGATTGCGCAGCACATAAGCTCGCGAGTCGCCCACTTGCGCAAGCACGGCCATGTTGTCGACGAAGGCTGCGGCGCTCACCGTCGTGCCCATGCCGCGGACCTTCTTGTTTGCCTCGCCCGCCGCTACGATTTCCTGATTCGCGCGCCGCACAGCTCGTCGCATCGAGCGTGCCAGCACCGAGCGATTCTTGCTGCGCATCGAGGCCTGCATGTCCTCGTGAATGACCTTGGCTGCTAGCTGACTGGCGACATCGCCACCGGCCACGCCGCCCATGCCATCGCACACAATGAGCAGAGGCCCGCGCTGGCCCCGACTCTCGACGAGCTTCGATTGCTCTAGTACTTCTTCTGAGTCGAGATCGGCGACCAGCACCGAATCCTCGTTGCGCTCTCGAACCAGGCCGACGTCACTGCGACATACGATTTCGACCAGGCGGTCCACGATGCTAGGCCTCCGGCTTGAACCGGAACATCTGGTCACCCATTCGGAAGAAGTCGCCCGCGCTCAGGTTGGCGGGCTCAATCAGGCGCAGGAATGTGCCGTTGGAGGAGCCAAGATCTGCGATCACGCACTGGCCGTATTGAAAGCGCAGAGCGGCGTGTCGACGAGAAAGAAACTCATCATCACCAAAGACGATGTCGCCTTCCTCGCGTCCAATGACCATTTCCTCATCGTAGAGATGACGCACATCGCGAATCCCGCCGCTCGGCAAGAGCTGACTTACTCGTCCCCAGGACTGACGCAGCGGCGACCCAAAGAGAGCCACGCCGTGCTGGGTTAGGCCCGTTGGCTTGCTCTCGGCGGCATTCAAAAGATCGAAACGCAACAACTCGCGCCCGAGCAAGATGACCGCGCCGTCTTCCAGGTGTGTGTCCTGGCGGATGCGCCGATACACGCCGTTGAGACGATCGAGAGGTACCAGGCGAGCGCCCGTGCCCACGCGCTCTATGCGGGCATGACAGTTGGCCAGGTAGGGGTCATCGAAGCGCAGATGAGAGCAGAATGTGTTGCCGACTTCGACGTAGTCGCCGGTTAGCGGATGACTCACGCCGTCACTACCATCGCGATTCACCGAGATGAGCGAGGCCCAGGCAGGCTCCGAGACGGTAGCAATCTTGACGGACTTGGGCGTCGGTCGTTGAGATGGCAGAGGCGCCGCTTGCGCTGGCAGCGCTTTGCCGCAGCGCTGACAAAAGGAAAATCCAGCCGGCGTCTGCCCCCCACACTCCTGGCATTGACGAGGCTCGTTGCCAGCGACATGCGGGCGCGAGAGGCTGCCGGGTGGAGGTGTTGGCGCGGGCGCGCGATGGCGTGGCGGCTGTTGCGGCGTGGGCGCCGGCGCCATGATCGTTTGGCCA
>JAHEAK010000680.1 GCA_024642805.1 Kofleriaceae bacterium
GTGGGACGGCGCCGAGCAGGTCCAGAGCCAGGATGTCGATGACGTCCTCTTGCGAGAGCATGTCGCCCTTCTTGACCATGGCCAGAGAGATGCGATTGACCACCAGGCGTGCGGGGATGTCGCGTGCGGCCAACAGACCGGCAACGCGGTCGGCATCGCGAATCGAGCTAACTTCGTGCGTGGCCACCACGATGGCTTCGTCAGCGCCAGAGATGGCGTTGCGGAAGCCCTGTTCGATACCGGCCGGGCAGTCGATGAGAACGAAGTCGTAGCTCTTCTTGAGCTGAGTCACCAGGTGCAGCATCTGCTCCTCGTTGATGGAGTCCTTCTCGTCCACCTGCGAAGAGGGCAAGAGGTAGAGGCTGTCGATGCGCCGATCCTTGATGACGGCTTTCTGCAGCGAGCACTTGCCTTTGATGACATCGATGAGATGGAAGACGATACGATTCTCGAGGCCCATGACGACATCGAGATTGCGAAGTCCGATGTCGGCGTCAACCAAGACGACGCTCTTGCCGAGCTGCGCGAGTGCGGCCCCGATGTTTGCTGTGGAGGTCGTCTTGCCGACGCCACCTTTGCCCGATGTAATGACGATTGCTTTGCCCATTGCGTTCTCCTTGCCCTAAAACTTTGCGGTTGCGATGCCGGCTGGAAGCCGGCCCTTGTATTTCTCGACGATGATGCCGCTGTCCTTGGCGAAAGCGATTTCCGCGTTCTCAGGTGACTGTTCTGCGTCGCCCGCCCTCGCCACGAGGTTGCCGATACGAAGTTGTTGTGGCTCGAGTTGCAGAGCCAGAATGAAGCCGGCGGGACCTGCGTGGGCGATGCCCCGCAAGCGACCGAGGACCACAATGCTGCCGGTGGCGCGAATCTCCGCGCCGGGATTCACGTCGCCTATCACCGTGAGATGGCCGTCGACTTCCAGGATGCATCCTGAGCGGACCGGGCCGACCAACATCTTGGGAGGCAAAACGCCATCCTGGGTGGCGGCTGCCTTGGGCTCCGCTTTGTCTGCGAGACTCTCGGAGCTCTCGTCGGCCGGTCGAATGGGCTCCGTGCCCGAAGCGAGCACGGGCTCGACCAGACCAAGCTCACTGAGCACCTGCTTGACGCTCTCTTGCTCGGCACTGCGCTTGGCCTCGGGGCCATGCACGCCGACGATGCGCAGATCGAAGCGACCAGTGACCGCTTCGATGGGGCCGAGATAGCCGCGTGGTGGCGCGTCATCGAAGCGCAGCGTCACATCGCCGCCCCGGAAAAAGCCAGGCGCCTCATCGAGTTTTGCCTCGATATCATTGGCAATTTGCTCGGCGCTCGCCGCGCTGGCGATGAGAATTTCAAAGCCCTTGGAGGTCCCTTTCAGGCTGATGGGACTTACGCCCTCGGATCCGCCCGTTGCACTGCAATTACTCATTTTGCCGAAGGCTCCTCCCAGGATTGATCGCCAAACACGGCCCCCACGGCCATGCGTATATAAATTGGCTAGCATCCGCCGATCCTACGGGGCAACTTTTCGGCGAAAGAGGCCGATCTGCCGGCGCTACCCCCGGGGGCTTTGCAGGCGCTATCCGGGACGCTAGAGCGCGCCCGGATCGAGACGCAGTGCCTTGCTCTTGCCCAGGAGCTTGGCAAAGACCTCGACATCACCTGTTGGCAACTCGCAAGCGGAGTCCTCGCAGACGTAGGCGGTGGTGCGGCCCGCGATGGCGATCTTGGAATCGAGGAGCGGCAGTTCGCTGACCAGGGCATCGAGCTCGGCGCCCTCGTGGGTCTCCACGTAGATCTGATTTGGCACGAAGGTCTTGGCGAGCACCGCGCGGAAAGCCTGCCCATCTTGCCCGGCTGGACTGACGATGACGATTTGCTTGGCGGCATCGCTTCGGAAATCGATGGCAAGCAACATCTCGGAGAGCGAGCTCGGCGCCGCCTGCAGGGCCTTGCCAAAGGAGCGCAGGCCGAGGTCAGCGGCATCGAGCTGTTCCTGGCGACCGCGCAGTTGATGGAGGCGCAAGAGATTCATGATGGCCACGGAGTTGCCCGAAGGTGTAGCGCCGTCGTCGGCTGGCTTCTCGCGGGTCAACAAGGTTTCGTGATCGTCGGCGGTCATGAAGTAGGCGCCACCGGCATCTTGGTAGTGCGCGTCGAGCTCTTTTTGCAGCTCGAGGGCGCGCTCGAGCCACTTGCGGTCCTGGCTGGCCAGGAAGAGGTCGATGAGCGAAGCCTCGTAGAAGGCGTAGTCCTCGAGATAGGCGCGCAAATGAGCGACGCCTCGCTGCGAGGAACGCAAGAGCCGGCCCTCTTCGCGCATGTGATCCCAGATGTAGTCGGCCGCGCGTGTGGCGATGGCTAGATAGTCGAGCTGGCGCTCGGTGTCGCTGCCGAGGACGCGCGCGGCCTGGGCGTAGGCCGAAATCATCAGGCCGTTCCAGGCGACCAGCACCTTATCGTCGATATGTGGAAGCGGGCGCTGCTTGCGCGCGCGGTACAAGCTCTCGCGCGCCTCGGCGATGACACGCTCGGCCTCTGCGCGATCGCGCCCAAGCGAGTCCGCGACATCGGCAAGGGGCCTGTCGACATGCAGGATGCTGCGGCCCTCGAAGTTGCCACCAGCGCGCACGCCAAAGTAGGCATTGACCAGCGCAGCACCCTCAGCACCGACCACGGCTGCTACTTCTTCTGGTGTCCACGTGAAGAAGTAACCCTCCTCGCGCTCGCCACCTGGACCGATGCTATCGGCGTCGGAGGCGGAGTAGAACGCGCCCTCGGGGGAACGCATGTCGCGGGCGACGTAGGCGAGCACGTGCTTTGCCACCTGTGCATGTCGCTCCTGCCCAGTGACCTGGTAGGCCTCGAGATAGGCAGGCACCAAGAGCGCGTTGTCGTAGAGCATCTTCTCAAAGTGCGGCACGAGCCAGCGCGGGTCGGTCGAGTAGCGATGAAAGCCGCCGCCCGCCTGATCGTACATGCCACCAGCTGCCATCTTGTCGAGGGTATTGATGGCCATCTCGAGATAGCGCGCATCGCCCGTGCGGCGCTGATAGCGCAGCAAGAAGCGCAGCGGCAGCGAGCTTGGGAACTTGTTGCCCTGGCGACCTGCTTGCAGTCCTCCATAGACGCTGTCATAGCTCTGCGAGTACAGGGCGGCCGCTGCCTCGAGGACCTCAACGCCTGGCAGCTGCGCGCTTCCAGGAGCTGGTTGGCTGACCTGTCGGATGTGTTCGACGAGCTCCTGGGAATTTTTGACTAGCTGTTCGCGGTCGCTGTCG
>JAHEAK010000681.1 GCA_024642805.1 Kofleriaceae bacterium
GCCCGGTCGGGGTGGCCGCTTCGATTACCTCGCCGGAACCCTGCAGCTGTGCAAGCGCAGCAAGGCCGCGATCGGTCTGTGCGCGCAGACGACACTTGGTCGCTTGAGCGCAGAGGCCATTGGTGTCGAGCAGCCCAGGACCCAGGTCAACGTCCTGGCAGCCGGCGCTCTCGCCCTCTTTTGGCAGCACGCGGTCGGAACTCGCAGCCACCTGCGCGTGCAGGGCGAGTTGGGCGCACATCTTCGCCGGCCTCTCTACACGATCCTGGTACGGCCACCCGATGGCAGTCTGGAACGAGTCGTTCGTGAGATCCATCAACCTTCCATCCTGCACGCCGGGCTTAGCGTTGGCTGGGGGCTGGATTTCTAAATGTCAGAATTGCTGACGGAATCGCAGGCAGGCAGCCACCCAGGGGATGTGGCGCTGGCTTCGCATTCGACCGCTCCCTCTCTCGACGAGGCGCCACCTGACCCGATCGTTCCAGAGTTCCGCGAAATCTATGACCAACACTTCGACTTCGTGTACCGCAGCGCCCGCCGTCTCGGCGTGCCCGAGCGCTCCTTGGACGACGCGGCCCAGGACGTCTTTTTGGTGGTGCACCGCCGTCTCGAGGGCTTCGAGGGCCGCTCGAGTGTCAAGACCTGGCTCTACGGGATCACCCGGCGGGTCGCCAAGGATCATCGTCGACGCGCGGGTCGCAAGGAAAGTGGGCAGGTGCCAGCAGACGACCTGGCGGCCATGGAGCAAAGTCCTGCCGAGGATGCCGCTAGGCGTCAGGCCGCTGACCTGCTCGAGAGCATTCTCGCAGGTCTCGACGCTGGCAAGCGCGAGGTCTTCATTCTCGCCGAGGTCGAGCAGATGACGGTTCCCGAGATTTCCGAAGCGCTCTCGATGAATCTCAACACCGCCTATTCGCGATTGCGCGTGGCACGGGCCGAGTTTGAAAAGGCCGTTGCACGACACCTGGCCAAGGCGGAGACCCACGCATGACCAAGCTTTCTCCTAGTGCACAAGCGATTGTCGACGCCGGGCGCGCAGCCCAGGCGCCAAGGGCCGCGTCCAAGGCCAAGGTCATGCAGGCGATCGATAGCAGCCTACTCGAGTCCTCGGCGGGCGCCTCGGCGAGCGCCATCGCCCAGGGCGCTGGCAAGACAGGGTTAAGTAAAGTTCTTATCGTGGCGACCCTGGTCGCCGGCATCGGTGTCGGCTACTTGCTCTTGCGCAAGGATCCTGCATCAAATCCTGGGTCAAATCTTGGGTCAAATCTTGGGGTGACTCTTTCGTCCCCGTCGGCATCCATGCCCGCGCTGCGTGCCGAGCTCACACGTGCTGGTGACGATGCCTTGGCCCATGGCGACACCAGGGAGGGCGTGCCCGGCGGCAGCGAGTCTGCGCAAGACCCGACCCCGGCCTCTACCCCGGCCTCTACCCCGGCGTCTTCTGAGGGCTCGGCAGCCGTGAAGCAGCCCTCGCAAGATGGCCAAACCCATGGAACCAATCCGTCCAGCGCGGCCAACGGGCGCGCACCCGCGGGCCACGAGCGCAAGGATCGCGAGCAAGCGAAGCGCGAGCTCGATCCGGCACCGCTCTCCGCAGCCGACAGCTTGCTGGCAGAGCAAGAACTCATCGGTGCGGCCCAGCGCGCTGCCCGCGATGGCGACTTTGCGCGCGCTCGTGCCTTGCTCGATCAGCATCGCGCGGAGTTCAAGGACGGCGTACTCGCCCCCGAGCGCCAGGCCGCCAGCGCCATCACTCGTTGTCTGGCCGGTGAGCTGGAGGCCGGGCAGGGCGAAGCAGAAGAGTTCTTAAAAGTGCACGCTGCGTCGCCACTGGCGGCCCAGGTGCGCAAGAGCTGCCAGCTGCACTGAGCGCTGTGCTCGCGGCCGCCAGGCGGCCGCCAGGGGCGCTAGGGGTGCCCGTCGACCCGCAACTGAAACAAGAAGTAGGGAGGCATGCAGCCGCCCGCGCCCTCGGGGGTGGTCGCACACACGTAGTCGTCGCGACACGGGTGGCTCTCATCGCAGGCGCGCAGGCCGGCGGGGCTCACATGCTCGGCCAGACATTGCGGAAAAGGTGTCTTGCGCGCCAGGCAATTGTTGAAGGGCGTCAGCACCGCGATGACACCACAGCTACCATCGGCCGGCATGTCGCTGCAGCTCGAGGTGCACATGCCACCAGGAAAGCCGGTGCGATTGATGTTGCACACGCCGCTTGCGCAGGCCCGCTCTGGCGCCGAGCCGCTGCGATCACGATGTGGATCACTGGTCGCGCTGAGCGCACCGGCCTCGCAGAAGTCGCCTTGACCAGCCGCGCCCGCGTTGGTGCACACACCGACGATGGCGTCATCCGTGGGGGCGTCGTAGCGATCGCAGACCAGGCCCTCCGCGCAGGTCCAGGACGCGAAGCCGGGATCGCCGAGGCCGCAGCGCGAACCGACCAGTCCACCATCGTCATCGTCGCGCTCGGCGAAGGGGCGCGAGAAGTCGGGTTGCTCCTGCTTGGCTAGCTGTAAGGCGTAGCGAGCACGTCGGCGCGAATCGGCCAAAAGTGGCACCGAGCGCGAGACGTAGAGAGCGTTGCCGGCGGCGACCTCCGCGCCGTCGACGCCAAGCCAGTGAAAACCAGCAATCGTGCGCGACTGGTGACAGCCGACGCAGCTCATGTCATCGAGTCGGCGCAGTAGCGCTTCCGGAGAGGCAATGCGCCGTCGGCCCTCGAGGGGCAGACTCGAAAAGTCGGAGGCCCGGAAGAGCTGGCGATAGGGGCGATTGCTGCGCCGACTCAAGCCGCGCGGCGTGACGGAGAGCGCTCGCTTGGCCAGGAAAGCGTCGGGCAGGATGGCACTGCCTTCGTCGAGCTCGTCGAGGTGCTCGCCGATCCACGAGATGAGCTGGGCACGCAGCGCCGGCTGGCCCTTGAGACGCTCGAGGTCGGGCATGTTCTCGAGGAGCTTGGCGCGAAGCCGCGTGCGAGTGTCATCGGGCGCAAAGGCCAACATGCTGTACTCGGCATGGCCGCCCAGGCTAGGCCGCACCGAGGAGGGCCAGCGAACCACCTGGGCGTTGACCAAGATCTGCGTGACCTGTTCGGGGACCAGACGATCGCGCAACGCATTGCTAAGAAGAAATCTCGAAATCTCCTCGCCTGAAGCTGGCTGCTCGCGAATCCAGCGCTTGGCTTCCTCTGCACATCCGCGGACAGGGTCGCGCTCGCGGCCGGCGAGCTCCACGAGAACGGTCATGGGCAAGCGCGAGTGC
>JAHEAK010000682.1 GCA_024642805.1 Kofleriaceae bacterium
GGGGTTGAGCAGGTCTTTGGGATCCCACATCGCTTTCCACTTGCGCTGCCAAGCGATGAGGGCCGGACCTTGTTCGAGCGGCATGTAGTCGCGCTTGGTGAGACCGATGCCGTGCTCACCGCTGAGGGTGCCGCGCAGCTCTACCGTATGCTCGAAGAGGCGTCTGGAAATCCCCTCGAGTTGAGCGGCAACCGCGGGATCCTCTGCATCCTGGTTGCACAGGATGTTGACGTGAAGGTTGCCATCGCCGGCATGGCCGTAGCAGGCCACGGTGAAAGGGAACTCGTCTTTGAGCCGCTCGATGCGCCGAATCATTTCAATCATGGCGCCGCGCGGAACGCAGATGTCTTCGCTGACCTTGAATTTGCAGGCGGCGGTGAGGCTGGGCGAGACCATGCGCCGCGCTTGCCACAGGCGCCGCCGCTCGGCTTCATTCTGCGCGACGAGCACCTGGCTGGCGCCGGCGCTCTCGACCGTCTCTCCAAGCAACATCAGTGCTTCGTCGAGCCCTTCTTCGTTGCCGTCGATCTCGATGACTGCCGCAGCCGCGCTGCCGACGGGAATGGGACTGCCATGCGCCGCGCGCACGTGATCAATGGCGGTCTTGTCCATCAGCTCGATAGCGCGCGGTCGAAAGCCGCCTTTGATGAGGGCAGTGATGGCAGCGCCGGCGGAACCGAGGGTTGGGAACACGGCCAGGAGAGTCTGCACGGCTGGCGGTTTGGGCAGAAGTCGCAAGATGAGCTCGGTAGTGACGCCAAAGGTGCCCTCCGAGCCAACGAAGCCAGCGACGAGGTCATAGCCGGTCACGCCTTTGCTGGAGCGGCGACCAAAGCGCAGGCGCTCTTGACTCATCAAGGACACCTCCATGCCCAGGATGTACTCGCGAGTGACACCGTACTTGAATGCCCGTGGACCACCGGCATTGGCGGCCGCGTTGCCGCCGAGGGAGCAGTACTCTAGCGAGGCCGGGTCGGGCGGGTAGAAGAGGCCTTGGGCCTCCACGGCGCTTTGCAAGACGCCGGTAATCACGCCCGGCTCGACGACCGCGACCAGGTCGTCGGTGTCGATTTCGCGAATCGCTTGCATGCGCTCGGTGGACAAGACGATGCCGCCGCGCAGGGGCAGGGCGCCGCCGACTTTTCCCGAGCCAGCGCCACGTGGAGTGACCGGCGTGTTGGTCTCGTTGGCAATGGCCAACACGATGTCGACCTCCTCGGCGCGATCGCACAATACGGCACAATCGGCAGGAAAGAGGCCGAGCCCAGACTCATCGCGCCCGTAGTCCTCCAGGCGCTCGTCATCCCTCGTGATGACCTTGGCCGAGCCAAGTTCTTGGCAGAGACGCTCAATGACGTCGGGCATGCTTCACTTCTCTCGCGTTGGACCGGCAGCCGTCCAGGCTGCCCATCGTTGCTGCAAACTCGGGCGGACGGGCAGGAGCTACGAGAATGAGGATCCGCAGCCGCAGGTCGATTTCACGCCTGGGTTATCGAACTTGAAACCCGCGCCCGAAAGGCTCTCGACGTAGTCGATGGTTGTGCCGACAAGGTACATGAGGCTCATCTCGTCGACGATGACGTCGCAGCCGCTCAGTTTGTACTCGCGATCCAGCTCGGTCTTGTTGTCGAAGTAGAGATCGTAGGAGAAGCCAGCACAGCCACCGCCCACGACACGCAGGCGCAGCGCCATGTCGGCTTCGATCTCTTCGGCTGCGCGAATCTCCGTGACCTTCTCGGCAGCGGTTGCTGTTAGGTCGACCAAGTGGTTCTCGCTAACTTGGAAACGAGGGGAACCGGTGGTTGGCGTTGCTTCGCTCATGCTGTGCACATAGTGCCATATTCTTGCACCTGCAACCACCATGGATGCGCTTAGCGCGCCATTGACACTGCCTCGTGCCAGGGCGATGCTTGCGTCGGACCATGCCAACATTTCAAGACTATCTAAGCGGAATCAAGGGCACCATCAAGGAAGTCGACGCCGGTGGCTTGAAGGCGAAACTGGAGGCCTCTCCCAAGAGCGTCGTCATCGATGTGCGGGAAGAGAACGAATACAAGCAGGGCTTCATTCCGGGCTCTACGTGGATTTCGCGAGGTTTCCTGGAAATGCGCATCGAGGAGGCTGTGCCCGGCAGGGACACGGAAATCGTCCTGTATTGCGCTGGCGGTGTGCGCTCGGCCTTGGCTGTCGAGAGCCTCAAGCAGATGGGCTACACCAACCTTATCTCGCTGCGCGGCGGCTTCGGGGCATGGAAGGGCAGCGGCTATGCCTTCGACATGCCCGAAGTGCTCAATGCTGACCAGGCCGTGCGCTATTCCCGACACACCATGCTCCCCGAGGTGGGAATCAAGGGGCAGCTTAAGCTCCTCAAGTCGCGCGTGCTGTGTATCGGCGCGGGAGGTTTGGGATCGCCCTCTGCTCTGTATTTGGCGGCAGCCGGCGTCGGCACCATTGGCGTCATCGACGACGACGTGGTCGACAGCTCGAACTTGCAGCGCCAGGTCTTGCACAACACCGAGCGAGTCGGCATGCCAAAGGTCGAGAGCGCTGCCCTCACGTTGCAAGGTCTCAACCCGGATGTGAAAGTCGTCGGTCACAAGTTGCGCCTCACCTCGGAGAACGCCGAGGAAGTCATCGGCAACTACGACTTGGTGGTCGACGGCGCAGATAACTTTCAAACCCGCTATCTGCTCAACGACGTCGCCCTCAAACTCGGAATACCTGTTATCCACGCGTCGATCTATCGCTTCGAAGGGCAGATGACGGTGTTCAATGGCGATGGTCTGCCTTGCTACCGCTGCCTGTACCCAGAGCCACCACCACCGGATCAAGCGCCTTCCTGTCAGGAAGCGGGCGTGCTCGGCGTCTTGCCGGGCGTGATGGGCGTCTTGCAAGCCACCGAGGCCGTCAAGGTCTTGCTTGGGCTCGGCACCACGCTCTCTGGTCGACTGCTCACCTACGACGCTCTGGGTTCCAAGTTCCGCGAGCTCAAGTTGCGCCCGGATCCGGCGTGTAGGTACTGCGCCCCCGATGTCGACAAGTCAAAGATCGAGCTCATCGACTACAAGCAGTTCTGCATGCTCGGCTAGCCCGGAGGCAGGCCCAGAGGCGGGCCCGGAGGCAGGCCCGGAGGCGGGCCCAGAGGCGGGCCCGGAGGCAGGCCCGGAGGCAGGCCGTGATTCGGGCCGTGATTCGGGCCTGGGTGCCAGGGCAGGTGCAGGGCATCTCCTTGACCGCTTCGGTGGCGCGCGCAA
>JAHEAK010000683.1 GCA_024642805.1 Kofleriaceae bacterium
CGAGACCTCTTCGCTGCCATCTTCGGTGGACTTGCGGCGTCGCACGACGGGCGTGATGATGGCGGGCTTTGATTCCTCGCTTGCTCCTGAGCGGCGTCGCACAGTCGTGCTCTTGCTGCGCGTCTTGACGACGGGGGCTTTGGAAGGCGCGCTGGAAACGCTGCCGCTTGCGCCGAGGCTCTTCTTGACCGAGGAGGCCTCGTCGAGAGTGAGCGAAGACATATGACTCTTGACGCTGAAGCCAAGCGCTAGAGCTTTATCAACAAGATCCTTGCTGGAAACGCCAACTTCGCTGGCCAGTTCATAGATTCGGATTTTGGATTCGCTACTCATAAGAGCCCTCGCTTTTCACCATCACTTGGATGTGCTTTCGAATGCCCGCAACAGCGTCGCGCGCAATCGAGGTGCGAAAGGAGCGGCTAAAACCACCCCTCTCCGCCCCTGCCAGGCAGGAGCTCCGGGCGTGCACATATGCGCCACGACCCGGTTTCCGATGCGAGGTATCCGCGCAGAGGCCATGACCCTCTGCCGTTACTCGCACCAGTGCGGACTGCATGTCGGATTGACGACAGCCCACGCAGGTCCGAATCGGACCCGCCAAACGGTCAGCGCCAGGCGCCGAACCGCGATGAGAAAGGGCCGACGTCATCCGTCGGTGACCTCACTCGAAGTTTCTTCTCGACTCACCTCGGCGGCGGCCATCTCGGCGGCGGCCTTGGCAGCGACCTCGGCTTTGCTGTCGCCGGTGATGAACTTGACGGCGCCTTTGATGATTTCCTCCGCGCGGGCGGTAGTACCGACCTCGGGAATCTGCACCATCTCCTCGGGAAGCGCGTGGCTCAAATCGCTGACCGAGCGCCAACCGAATTGGAAGAGCAGCTCGGCAAGCTCGAGATCGACGCCCTCGATAGCGGCCATCTGGGTCTTGGCGCGCGCCTCGAGCTCCATGATCTTCGATTCCGAGTGGATGTCGATGCGCCAGCCGGTCAGCTGGGATGCCAGACGCACGTTCTGGCCCTTCTTGCCAATGGCAAGGGAGAGCTTATCATCGGGAACGATGAGCTCCATGCGGTGGCCCTGGGCGTCGATGATGACGCGCGAGACTTCCGCTGGGGCGATGGCGCTGCACACGAAGCGCGCTGGGTCATCATCGTAAGGAACGATATCGATCTTCTCGCCGCGCAGCTCTTGCACGACGGCCTGCACGCGCGAACCCTTCATGCCGACGCATGCGCCCACTGGATCCACGTCGCGGTCCTTGGAAGAAACGCCAATCTTGGCGCGTGCACCAGGCTCGCGAGCCGAGGACTCGATACGAACGATCTTCTCGAAAATCTCAGGGACCTCTTGCTCGAAGAGCTTCTCGAGCAAGCCCTTGTGGGTACGCGAGAGGATGATCTGCGGACCGCGGGCATTGCGATCGATGTCGAGAAGCAAAGCCTTGATGCTGTCGCCGCTGCGGAAGGACTCGCGAGGTACTTGCTCGCGGGTCGGCAAAATGCCCTCGGTCTTGCCGAGGTCGACGACAAGGTTGCCGCGCTCGAAGCGACGGACGATGCCGGTGATGAGCTCGCCCTTGCGATCTTTGAACTCGTTGTAGACGTTGTCGCGCTCGGCCTCGCGCACGCGCTGGTAGATGACCTGCTTGGCGGTCTGGGCGGCAATGCGACCAAAGTGCTTGTGCGCGCCTTTGAGGTCGATGAGCTTGCCGTAGCGCTCATCCTGCTCGGCGGCGCGATCGGAATCCTCGTCGCGGTAGAAGACTTGAAAGAGCAGCTCGTCGCCAAGCTCCGCCTCGAGGCCGCTAGCCCGGGCTTGCTCCAGGGAGATTTCGCAGCCTTCTTCCGGATCGTCCTCGACGACCGTGACCACCAGGTGGAGGTCGACGCAGCCGGTCTCTGGATTGAAGTTCGCTTCGAAAGAGCGAATCGATCCAAAGGTCTTCAGAGCGGCGGTGGTGATGGCCTGCTCCAGTGCCTTGATCAACACAGTCGGCTCGAGGCCTTTGTCACGGCCGACTTGCTCGATGATCATATTGAGATTGGCTTGCATGATTTCTCCTTATCCTCTCGCCCGGTTCCCCTGCCCCTTCATGAGGGCATCCCAGTTGGGAACGAGTTTTGCCGACGATAGGTCGGCGAGTGGCAGCTCGTAGTCCTTGCCATCGACATTGATGGTCACGACGCTGCCATTGTTGGACACCTCCATGAGTGTCCCTTTGAAATTTCGGCGACCATCGAGACCGGCTCGCAGACTCACCTGGGCCTCTTGGCCAACGAATCGGCGAAAGTGCTCAGGGGTGCGCAGTGGTCGATCGATGCCAGGCGATGACACCTCGAGACTGTATTTTTCGACAATCGGATCTTCGACGTCGAGCAGCGCCGAGAGCTCGTGGCTGATGCGTTCGCAGTCCTCGAAAGAGATGCTGCGCTCATCATCGGGCGGATAATCGATGAACACCCGCAAGACGCCGCCTTTGAACTCGAGCTCCACCAACTCGTAGCCCGAGCTTGTACAAACCGGCTCGATGAGCTCTCGAAGCTCGTCGCTGTGTCTGTTGGAAGATGCGTTCATGAATTGCGAAGTGGTCGAGAAGTGCTTGGTATCGTTTGAGTGCTTGATGTGAGGCGAAACTGCGCAGACAAAAAAAAGAGCGGACCTGGCCGAAGCCGTCCACCCGGGAAAAGCCTCAATGTAGGCTGCGAATTACCATGGCGATAATCGCTTTGCAAGCTGGAAGCTATGGCTCCATGCCCCTGAAATTCGCTGGTTGACGATCCACCCGAGCCTGTTCTGGCGGGGCGAATTCTGCTACACCGAGGCCACCTTAGAAGGAGTGCACGCCATGTCGAAAGCCACCGTCGCCCAACTCTGCTCCACCGACAATCTCCAAGTAAATTTAGACACTTGCATGCGCCTGGCTGAGCAGGCGGCCGATCGCGGCTCGAGTCTGCTCGTGCTCCCAGAGTGCTTTGCCTTCCTCGGCAGCAGCGAGCGCGATAAGTTTCGCGTCGCTGAGCGCCTGATCGACGAGAAGCCCGGAAGAATCCTCAGTTGTATCAAGGAGATGGCAACGAAGCACAAGACGTGGGTCATCGCCGGCGGCATTGCCGAGATCCGGGCAGAGGACGAGGGCAATCCCGAGCCCAAGACCGCGTACAACAGCTGCGCGGTGGTGAGCCCGCAGGGTTCCCTGGTCTCTGTGTATCGCAAGATCCACCTCTTCGACGTCGACATCCCCGGCGGAG
>JAHEAK010000684.1 GCA_024642805.1 Kofleriaceae bacterium
TTTGCTGCGCGCCCTCGACCAGCGACGACAGAATCCCGGTAGAGTCCAAGCGCCCGAGCAACGAAGTGGCGGAGGAGGAGGCGGAGGAGGCGGAGGAGGCGGAGGCGGAGGCCGCGGTCGAGGCGGCCGCGGTGAAGGCGGAGGCGGAGGCGGAGGCGGAGGCGGAGGCGGCCGAGGAGGCCGAGGCGAAAGCGGTAGCGGCGGCAACAACGAAAGGCAGAAGCAATGAACAAATTAGTTAAGGACGATGGCCGAACCCATATCGAGTCCAAGCTCATGCGCGAGTCGCTGCAAGACCGCAAAGTCTTGAGTGGCACTGACAGCACCGTTGACCGCAGGATCTTGCCGGGCATCACCCTGGTGAGCATCGGCGGGCAAAGCATCTTCGATCGCGGCAAAGAGGCCATCGTGCCCATCGCCGACGAGTTGGCCGCCTTGCACAAGGCTGGCAACAAAATGCTCATCGCCGTGGGTGGCGGAACCCGCGTGCGGCACACGGCCTCGGTCGCGCTGGATCTCGGCTTGCCGACTGGTGGCGTTGCCCAGCTGGTCGGCGCCATGGAAGAGCTCAACGCCGTCATGCTCAACGCCCTGCTCGCGCAGCACGGCTCGACGACCATGCCTCGCGATCACTTCTGGGACCTGCCCCTGTACATGAACTCGGGCATCCTGCCCATCGTCATCTCGGTGCCGCCCTATCACTTCTGGGAGCCACCCTCGGAGAACGGCCAGATGCCAGAGCACCGCTCTGACTTCGGCGTCTACCAACAAGCCGAAGTGCTTGGCACGACCAAGGTCATCTACGTCAAAGACGAAGACGGCATGTACAACAAGGATCCCAAAGAGCACAAAGACGCCGTGCTGTACGGACAAATCACCCTGGCCGAGCTGCTCGCCAACCCTCCTGAGACCAACATGATCGACTGGACCGTCTTCTCCTCGTGGGAAACCGGCAAGAACATCAAGCAGGTCCAGATCATCAACGGCCTCAAAGCGGGCCAACTCACCAAAGCAATGGCTGGCGAGCCCGTCGGCACGCTCATCACCAAGGAGTCCTAATCATGGCCGAACGTCAATCCATTAGCGACCAGGGGCCTGCCGCGATCTTCGAGACTGGCATCGATCCGCAGGTCTACGATCCCATCGCCGTCATGCCCGACATGCGCTGCGTCAAGCTTGGTGGACAGAGCTTGCTCGATCGCGGTCGCGCCGCCCTCTTCCCCGTGCTCGACGAAATCGTCGCCGCTCGCAACGAGGGCATCCCCGTGCTCATCGGCACCGGCGGCGGCACCCGCGCGCGCCACGTGTATTCCATCGCCTCGGATCTCGAGCTGCCCACCGGCGTCTTGGCCAAGCTGGGCGGCTACGTGCCGATGCAGAACGCCCGCATGGTGCAAATGCTGACCGCCAAGCACGGCGGCATCTACATCACCGACGACGACTTCGAGAAGCTGCCCCTCTACGTCAAGATGGGCTGTTTGCCGATCACCACCGGTATGCCGCCCTTCGGCTACTGGGAGAAGCGCGACAAGGACAGCCGCATCCCGCCCAACCGCACCGACGCGGGCGTCTTCCTCTCGGCCGAGTTCCTTGGCTGCAAACGCGCCATCTACATCAAGGATGAAGACGGTCTGTTCACAGACGATCCTAAGAAAAACCCTAAGGCGACGCACATCCCACGCATCAGCGCCGAGGAGCTCATCGCCCGCGACCTCAACGATCTCATCCTCGAGCGAGCGGTCATCGAGTACCTGCGCCGCGCCAAGTGGGTCAAGGAGCTGCAAATCGTCAACGGGCTCAAGCCAGGGCAAGTACTGGCTGCGCTGCGCGGTGAGGACGCCGGCACCATCATCTACAACGACTGAGCCTCGGATAGTCAACGGCCCCTGGTGCAAACGGCCTGGGGCCTACGCTCGGTCGCAGCTGCAAGGCGCCGCACGATTGGTGTGGCGCTTTTGCGTTGACGAGTACTCACGCCCCACCACAGCAGCGGGCACAAAAAAGCGCCGCGCGTGATGCGCGACGCTTTGTTGCTTGGACTGGACGAGAGCTTATGCGCCTGCGTCGATGCCGGCCTTGCCGCCACCACCGCCGCCGCCGCCGCCGCCGCCTTTGCCGCCACCCTTGCCGGAGCCATCACCGCCGCCGCCGCCGCCCTCGGTAGCTGGCTCGGTCGCCGTGGCGCCCGTTGCAAGCGCTGCGGCTCGCTCGGTGGCCATGGTGGTGAGAGCCGCCAGACCGTCAGCCTCGTTTGGCGTCATGGTGATAGCGCTGCCGCCTTTGACATCCTTGGCAGCCAGGGTTGCCGATCCGAGCACCACGGGACACTTGCCCAGGGCTCCGCCACCGGTGCCTTCGCCGCTGTGCTTGACCTCGGAAGAGTCAGCGTCGTTCTTGCCAACCAGGTAGGCGGCGCGGGCGCGAATCTCAGCCGTGGCGGCCTTGTCTTTGCTGGTCACGGTCACGACCACATCGGTCTTGACGGCGGCCACCGTGGTGGTCGATCCGGCCACCGACGAGGGGCAGTGCTCCATCTTGTTGGCCATATCCGGAGCCTCAGGCTCTTCCGCCACGGGTTCTTCCACCACTGGCTCTTCCACGACAGGCTTCTCAGCCACAGGCTCAGTTGCTGGCGCTTCCGCCTTCTTCTCTTCTTTTTTGCAGGCCGCGGTGGAAACCAGTCCAGCGACAAACATGAGTGCGAGTAGTTTACGCATCTTAAAAATTCTCCCGTTACTGTGAAGGCCACGACACGTGACCGGGTGCAAACTTATACCTTTGATCCTTGTGGTATCTCCAGTTCATGGCGGGTAGCCTCGTGCGCGTGAGAGCTGCGCAGATCGCACGAGTCGTGATGCTGCTCTTGGGGCTTGCGTGCTGGCAGCCGAAAGCCCAGGCCCGCCCGGCCACCAAAGCCGTTGGTCTGGCCCTGCCTGCAGGCAGCAAAGTGGACGCGAGCGGCCGCTATCGCTCAGCCTTGGGATTCAAGAAAACCGTTGTGTATTTCGAGCGTTACCTGCGCAGTCGTAAGCAGAACTACCAAGAGCTGCCCTCCCTCGAAGTGCGAGGCGTGCTGCTCCGTCGCTTCCTGAGCCAGGACGCCAAGAGCGAATGGCTGGCCGTCCACGTCTACCAACTCAGTGGCGTCACGTGGATCTACGTCGTGCCCAGGGCGAGTGCGCCCGAGCCATCAGAAAAACCAACAACGCCCTAGACACGCGAGCCAGAGTATTTTAGA
>JAHEAK010000685.1 GCA_024642805.1 Kofleriaceae bacterium
GATGGAGACCTGCGGGAACTCGGAGCAGCCGGCGTTGAAGTCAGTGCGACGATACTCAATGACGTAGATCTGGTCGCCGTAGACATCGATGAAATCACCGCACTCGCTAAACCGATTGCATTCCTCGACGACGGCGAAGTCGGTACCGAGCTCATCGCGACGCGAGAGAACCTCCGCAGAATTCTTCTGAGCGATGGGCATGTTGTGTGCGTGGGCCACATCCGCTAGCAGCCGCATGAAGTCGACGGCGTTGTCCTGGCTAACCAGTCCGCCGGATCGCGAATAGGTGTCGAGGTTGTCGATCTCGACGGCATCGAAGCCATCGTTGGCACAGCCTTCGATCCAAGCCCCTACGATCTCGGCCAGGCCCTGGCGGGACGCATCCGTTCGCACATCGAGAATGATTTCGTCCCAGTCGGGATCGATGACCAAATCGCCATTGCCATCGTGCAAGAGCAGGTCGGGATGCTCGCCGGTCCAGAAGGAGCGCTGATCAGGCTGGGTTTGAAAGCCGTTGACGTAGCAGATGTTGTACAGCCCGGGTGCGGGTACATCGAGCCTGTCACGACTCACGATCTCCACACCGGCCGCAGGCTCATAGCCGCCACCGAGCTGATAGTCGAGGCCGGCATTGGCGGGTGGCAAGCGGAGCGAGGAGTCGCCAGCATCGGCCAAGGCAGGATCGTCGGCCTTGCCGTCGGAGTCGGGACTGGAATCGCCTGCGCGTAGCGTCGGGTCTGAACAGGCGGGCAAGGACGATATAGCCCAAAGAGGAAGCAAGAGAGGAAGCAGGAGCGACGTGGAGGAGGAGCGGAGAAGGGCTTTTTTCATGTGCTGCCTAGCTACTAAGCAAGCCAAGGGCCGGAAGCGGCGATGACGCGCGCGAAACGCTGCTCGCAAATCCAGTCCCTTGGCGTTTTGGAATTCACGTGCACTGGGGGTCTGGTCCTGCATCGGGCGGCTACTCTAATCGTCACCTGCGTTCACAAAGCGCGTGTGCGTTGGGTCGGCAGCAAGCGGAAGTCCTGGCTAGGCTGTTATCCAGCGAGGGGCAATGCCCCAGGCGCTCCAGTGCCCAAGCGTGAGCACGCACTGCTAAGCAACCGAAACTCAACCGCAGCCGCTTCGGCACGTTGCTTGAAGTAGGCGAGCGTGTGAAAACCTCCCACCTTTCCCTCCCCGCGCTTTCCACTCTCCTTTGCTCGCTTCTGGCTTTTCCCGCCTGCTCTGGCACCGAAGGCTATGCCCCCGGCGTTCCCGGCTCCGACAAGGCTGACGACACCACGAGCACCGGGGCTCCCCTCATGGCTAGCTCCTACGCGCTAGATCTCGAGTCGCGAACCACGACTCGCGATCGCACGACAGGCGCCCAAAGCGAAGTCGTTACCGAAGCGACGCTGGTCGCGACCGTGCACCAAGACGGCGACACCGTCACCATGGAGATCGAGATGTGCTCGCTCACGCCACCCGAGCTGAGCGGTCATCGCCCCACCATCAAACAAAGCCTCGTCGACTCCCTGCCCCTTTACAATGCCAGCGGGTCGATCACGGCTGGCACACTCAACATCGACGACCTGAACATTCTCGTCGGCGTCAACGGCAACCAGGCACCTGTCGATCAAGATCACGATGGCAATCCTGGCGTGACCATCCAGGTGGACAGCCAAATTGGCGTCATCGACATCTACGGTTCGGCGACCCTCAACGCCACCTTCGACGCGCAGCTCGCCAACGTGGATCGCATCGAGGGCAACACCGACATCGCCATGGACCTGGCCGTCTACGGTGACAACAGCTTCTTCGTCGACGTGGCCAGCATGGCTGCCGAAGCCAAAGCCAACAGCGAAGTCCTGGCCGAGGAGAACCACCTGGTCATGACCGCGCTCGAGCCAGGTTCCAGCTGCGCCAATCAGATGCGCCCACCATTGCCCCTGCCCGTCGACGGCTGCGTGAGTGGAACCGGGGAAGTCGGTGACTGCTGTGACGCTGGCGGCGGTCCGGAGAGTGGCCAGTGTATCGACATCTTCGCCAACTCCTGCTCTACCGACGTCGTGCCATCCATGTGCCCAAGCGGAGCCGCCAACGTCAAGTGCTGCCCGCGCTGAGCGCAGGCCCGAGCGCATGAGCGCTGCCGCATGAGCGCTGCCCTGCTAGGATGGCGCGGTGTCGAAACTCGCCCTCCTATCCTTGGCTGCGCTCAGCGCTCTTGCTTGCTCCAGCAAATCCTCGTCGAAGGGCTCCTCGACGGGCTCAGGGTCCAAGGCTGATGACAGGGCCGAACACGGTGCAGGCACGCAAGCCTCCCCCTCCTGTGACGAGCGAATGAATCGCTTCGCGGATGCTCTTGGCCCCCTTGCCAAGAGCGGCGGCATGGCCCTGCCGATACCGCCTGGTATCAGCGCCATCGAGTCGAGCGAAGGCACGCCTATCGAAGGCTATGGTCCACAACTGGTCCTTGGCAAGGATGACACCCTCAGCCTTCAGGGCCGATTGCTGCGCAGCATCGACGAGCTCGGCAACGAGCTGGCGCTCACGGTCGAAATGGCTCGAGCATCGGGACGCACGGAGCCCCTGTACATCTGGGTCGACCAGGCGAGCGCGGCAGCGCGTGTGGCCTCGATCCTCGCAGTCGTGCCGGCGGGCATGGAAGCGCGTCTGGTGCTTGTCGGTCCCGAGCCAAGTCTGAGCGAGTACGAGCGCGAGCTTCTCGACATCCCTCGCGTCCAAACGCTGCGCCAGGAGATCGACGATCTAGATCCTGCGGACAAAGCCACCACCCTTGCGCAGCGGATGCAGGTAGCCGTCGGCAGCTGCGCGCCGCTCATGAAAGCCTTTGGTTCGGTGGCGAGTACCGACGGTACTTCCAAGGCCGAGTACATGGCCAAGGCCGCGCCCGAGGCGCTGCGCGCGTGTGCGTGCGAGGTGGCCGACCTCGAGTTCATCGAGTACACGCTGCTGGCGATCATGGGCGCTTTTGATCGGCCATTGCGCTCGATTCCGGCGAGTGAGGCTGCGAGCGTGCTGGGCCCGTAGGGATGGATGGGGGGGCGTGGGCGGCTTCGTGTTGGTGCGTGTAGATGGCTTTCGGCACCAGGGAATACACCTAGAACATCGGTGCGGTTGGGCCGTGCTGCCGACTGCTTCGTGTTGGATTGGTCCTGGACTGCGAGGTGGTCGGCGAGGTGGAGGACCCCGCTTCGGCGTAGGCTCTCGCCGCCCGTGGCTCAAGGATGCTC
>JAHEAK010000686.1 GCA_024642805.1 Kofleriaceae bacterium
GATTTCCTGTGTGGGGCCGGGTCGGAAGCCAGCATCCAAGACGACCCTACCGTCGACGAAGACCTTGCCACTGGCGATGAGCTTTTTGACTGCGTTCCATGACTCTCCGGTTTGCTCACGCACGCGCGCGCCCAGTGCTTCGTCGCGATTTCGATCTCGTGGAGGTGGTCGTTTGGACATGTGCAGTGGCTCAGCGGCGGCGTTTGGCAAGCGCCCAGTCGGCGTGCTCTCGTACCAGGGAGCTTGGGTCCTGCGCTAGTGAATCTAGGCAGCGCGTGACTGGATCCGCGCCCGGCTCTCGCTCTGCCTCTGCCTCTGCCTCCCCCTCCGCCTCGGGCGGTGGCGCCTGATTGCCAAGGGCCACGCAGATGTTCCGCAAGAGTTGCTCGCGGCTATTGCGCTGCATCGCGCTGGCACGGAAGTAGCGCTTGCGGGGGTTGGATCCCAAGCTTGCCAGCGCTGGTAAATCTGGGCGCGCCCGCTCGGCGTCGCGGGCCCGCAGCTCTGGGGCGCCGGGGAGTCGAAGCGGGGCGCGAGCGTTGTAGGGGCAGACGTCCTGGCACTCGTCGCAGCCAAAGATGCGATCGCCGAGCTTGTCGCGCAGCTCGTTTGGAATAGCCGCGCGGCTCTCGATGGTGAGGTACGAGATGCAGAGCCGGGCATCGAGCTTGTAGGGACCGGAGAAGGCTTGCGTAGGGCAGGCTTCCAAGCACGCGGTGCAAGTGCCGCAGTCACGCGCTGCGGGCGCCTTGGTGGGCTGCATGTTGATGGATACCAGAAGAACACCGAGTAAGGTGTAGGAGCCAAGCCCTGGAGAGATGAGCATGGTGTTCTTGGCGACGAAACCGAGGCCTGCTCGCTCCGCCAGCTCGCGTTCGAGGAGGGGCGTAGAGTCAACGCAGGCGCGATACGAGAGTGGTCGTCCTGGCGCCTGGCCCAACTCGTCTCCCAGCTCCTGAGCCAACTCGTCGCTGAGGGCCTCGCCGAGCGCCCGAAGCTTGTCGCGAATGATGTGATGGTAGTCGTCGCCCAGTGCGTATTGCGCAACGCGGCCGCGCACCTCGGAGCGGCGAGCGCCGGGCGCAGGGGAATGCCCTTCGGGTTGCGCTTTGTCGTAGGCCAGGGCGACGACGATGGCGGCCCTGGCATCGGCGAGGAGCTCACGCATATCGGCGCGCGCGCGCTGATGAAAGTCATCTTCCATGTAGCTCATGGAGCCGTGGTCGCCGCGCGCCAGCCAGGCCTGGTACGAATCGTAATGGGCCGGCGTCGCGATGTCGGTGACGCCGACCCGCGCAAAGCCGAGCTCGGCCGCTTTGCGCAACACGAACTCGGTGGCCCGCAGCGCCTGGCCTACCTTAGGAGCAGCCTTCTCGGTCATCGTCGGGCGCGACTCCTGCAAAAAACACCTCGTCGAAACTCACCGCGGGATCCTTGGCCAGTGGCTGCGGGTAGCTCACCTCCTGGCCGCGATAGTTTCGAAGTCTGACTTCGCTCTCACCGAGCTCGAGGAGGTACTGGGGGCCGATAGGAATCTTGCCGCCGCCCCCCGGGGCATCGATGACCAGCTGCGGCATGGCCATGCTGCTCATCCAACCGCGCAGACCGTCGGCAAGAGCGATGGCCGATTCGACGCTGGTGCGCAGGTGGTCGGTTCCTAAGACCGTGTCGCCTTGGAATAAGTAGTAGGGGCGCACTCGGGTCTTGATGAGCCCGCGCATCAGGGCGCGCAGACATTGCACGCTCGAGTTGATGCCGCGCAGAAGCACGGCCTGGTTCCCGACGGGAATGCCGTGGTTGACCAGGAGTTGGCAGGCGCGACGACTCTCGTCGGTGAGCTCCACGGGGTGATTGAAGTGGGTGTTGACGAAGACCGGGTGGTGCTTGGCCAGGGTCTGGCACAGCTCTTCGTCGACGCGCATGGGCAGTACCACGGGCACCCGCGTGCCAATGCGGATGATCTCGACGTGTTCGATGGCCCGCAGGCGAGCGAGGATGTTGTCGAGCCTCGATGTGCTGAGCAGAAGCGGATCGCCGCCGCTAATCAGCACGTCGCGGATGCGGGTTTCGCTTTGAATGTAGGCGATGGCTTGATCTAGATCGTCGCGAGTGGGCGGGCTGTCGCCGCCGACGATGCGCCTGCGATTGCAATGACGGCAGTAGATGGCGCAGCGATCGACCACGTAGAGCAGGCAGCGATCGGGATACTTGTGGAAGATGCCCGGCACCGGCGCGTGGATGTCCTCGCCAAGTGGATCGCGCAGCTCCTGGTCGCGAAAGCTCAGCTCCTGCAGGCTTGGCAGGGTTTGCCGGCGAATTGGGCAGTCGCTGCGATCGGGGTGCATGAGCGAGGCGTAGTAGGGCGTGGCCCCGGTGCGAAAGAGATCCTGCGTCCTGGCCAGGCCCTCGCGTTCCTCGTCGCTCAGGGCGATGACTTGCTCGAAGTCCTGCGTGCTCTTGAGCATGTTGCGCAGCTGCCACCGCCAGTCGTGCCACTCGCGCGCAGTGACCTCGTCGCGCCTCAGGCGACGCTTGTCAGCTAGCTGTACCAGACTGCTCACGTTCACACTTCACAGCTTGGACACAGGGGCGCCAGCGGGCAACTCTCACACTGTGGCTTCTTGGCATCGCAAATACGCCGACCGTGCCAGATGATTTGCTGACTAAAGGTGATCCACTTGTCTCGCGGGATGAGTTTCATCAGTTCGCGCTCGATGGCCTCCGGGCTCTTCTCGCGGCTCAGACCGAGGCGATCGCACACCCGCTTGACATGGGTGTCGACGACGATGCCTTCGGCGATGCCAAAACCCTCGCCCAGGACGACATTGGCGGTCTTGCGCGCGACTCCAGCTAGCGCCAGGAGCGAGTCCATGTCACGAGGAATCTCGCCCTGGTGCTTTGCGACCACCGCCTGCGCCATCGCGACGATGTTCTTGGCCTTGTTTCGAAAGAAGCCCGTCGAGCGCACCAGCTCCTCGACCTCGGAGAGCTCGGCCACAGCCAGGTCGCTGGGCTGGGGATAGCGAGCGAAGAGCGCCGGCGTGACCTTGTTCACGAGCTTGTCGGTGCTCTGCGCGCTCAGGATGGTCGCGACGAGCAATTGATAGGGATTGTCATGGTCCAACTCGCAGACCGCGTGCCCCCATTGCTTCTGGAGAACTTCCAGGATTGCAGCCACCCGCTCGGGTGGGTACTGTGTCAGCCCACCGAGAGCGGCTTGTTTGCCGACA
>JAHEAK010000091.1:0-2921 GCA_024642805.1 Kofleriaceae bacterium
CTGGGGCTACCATTGATGGACTCCTCGACCAGGTTGAAGAGATCATCCAATCCCATACTGGTGAGTAAGGCGTTAATGTCGTCTTGATTGGAGACCAGGGTGACCTTCTCTCCGCGAGAGCTCAACATCGCAGTCGCCACCCGCGCTAGCTGACCTAGATTGGTGCTGTCGATCATCGAGGCCTTGGTCAGGTCGATGACCAGCCCTTCCAGGTGCACGTCATTGAGAAGGGCATCCACGAAGCGAGCCACCGATGGAGCCAGCGGGTAGCGCACCTCCCCCTCGTAGCGCAGAACATGGACGTTGTCGTGCACGGCATGCAGCACTCTGCCATCAGTCATTGTCGATCCTTTCCACGAGCAGCATCGCGACATCGTCGAGCAACTTCTGATTTTCGGCGATGCCCAGCCGCGCAGCGATGTCGCCGAGGTTGAACTTGGTGTCGACGAGCAGGCTGCTCAGAGCCTCGAGCTTCTTGGCTAGCGAGCTCGCCCTCATCAGTTCGAGCACTCCATCAGATGCGACGAAGAAGCGAGCCCCCTTCGGCATCTTGATCGTGCAGGCGGAGAACTCGGCATTCGGCAGCAATCCGATGGCCGGGCCCGGGCACTTGACGATCTCGATGTGATCGCCAAAGCCCAAGAGGGGATAGGGGTAATGCGCGCCGTTACAGAACTCGAGGGTGTGATCTTCGAGATTGAGCACCCCGTAGAACATGGTCAAATGCTTCTCGAGACGCAGCCGACTCAAGTCCTGATCGATGCGACGCAGGGTGGCCCCGGCATCGATGATGGTCGGGTCGCCGTCGTGCGCGAGGGCCGTCCTGTAGCTCTCCATCCAGGTCTTGAGCATCACGGTCACGAAGGCCGACGCGGCGCCATGACCGGAGACGTCGGCAATGTAAAAGGCGACATGCGTCTGGTCGATGCTGAAGTAGTCTACGAAGTCACCACTCAAGTACAGCGAGGGATAGAGCCGGCGCGAAAAACGATACGAGCCAACGGTCAGGGATTCGCTAGGCAAAAGCTGCGTCTGTATCTGGCGACCGGCTTCCTGATCGGTTCGCAGCTGGCCCAGAGCGCCAGACAACTGCTGATTGAGGCTCTCGAGGTGCTCCTTGTGTTCGCGCTCCTGGCGCAAGAGTCTTGCCTGCAACATGCCGCGCTCGATCGCGCTCTCGAACAACATCGGATCCATGATGGGCTTGGCCATATAGTCCCAAGCCCCGCGCTTGAGCGCTTCGATCGCGTCGGTCATGGAGCCTTCACCGGAAATGACGATCACGGGCAAGTCAGGTCGCTCTTCCCGAATTCGCGAGAGCACCTCCAGACCATCCATCCCTGGCATGCGCAGATCGCAGAGCACGAGATCCGGGTGCGATTCCCGAACGGCAGCCAGCCCGGCTTTGCCATCGCCGGCTTCGATCGGCGTGTAGCCCTGTGATTTGAGCCAATTCGAGAAGGCACGGCGCAAGAGTGCTTCGTCGTCGATGGTAAGAACTGTTCCCGCGTTTAGCATTCTCGTTTCGTTGCTCTCCTTGGGCTGGGGCCGGCATTGGCAAGTGCAAGTGTTGGGCTAGAAACGCGTGCTCGGGAGGGGCATGCAAGGCCTTGCTGGCGGGTTGGCGTCCATTCCTCAATCGGCCGGCGCGAGATTCTCCGTTGGCTCGCGCATTATCTCGCGAGCCGCTCGCCTGCCAACGGCCTGCTTGCCCGTGGCCAGGACAGGCGAGAGGCACGCCGGTTGCGCGGCCCCGCTCTTGACCGCGCCCGCCAAGCTGCGAGATACCAGTGCACACGTGTTGGGGTCGAGGATTGGGCAGGTTGCGCCGAGCAAGATCGTGGTGTCCTCCAGGGGACAGGCACGCCTCGAGCTGCGCGGAACTGGCCACGGTCTCCTTCGGGTCGCTGGCCAGGGGCACTGGGTCTGGGGCGCCTTCGACCTGAGTGTTGCGGTCAGCCTCCCGGCGCAGCAAAGGCACATCGAGGTCACCCTCTGGGGGCTTGGCGGCCGGGCGCGTGTCCTTGTCGAGTGCGCGCCCAGCATTGACCTGCAGCCTCCGCGATTGGTCTCGCGCGCGCCCCTTATCGCCACCCGGGTGCGCGTGCCGCAGAGCGCCCGATTGACCACGCGTCACATTTCATGCCCGCGCGTTGTACAGCTATGCCGGGCGTCACTACAGTCCACCGCCAGCGAGGGCGATCCGAGGTCGTGAGCAGCAACATCGTGAGCAGCAAATCATCCCCATCTACCTCCTCCCTTGTGCCCGCCGACGAGGCCAAGCCAGCCGAACCGGGTTTCTTCACCCGCTTTCTGTGGTTCTGCGCAGGCGCCGACGCCAGACTCTTGCGCCGCTGCCCGGTTGCCGATTGGGTGAAATACCAAGGAATCGGCGGCATCGTGCTGGCAACCACGGTGCTGGCATTCATCTCGGCATCATACGCCTTCTACACGGTCTTCAGTCCCAAGACCGACACGGCTCTGGTTGCCGAAATTGACACTCAGACCTATGTCTTCTCCGCCATCGCGGGAGCCATTTGGTCGCTGGTCATTTTCAACATCGATCGATTCATCGTCTCGAGCACTGGCAAGGGCGATGGATCAGAAAAAATCTCATGGGACGAGTTGCAGCAGGCCTTACCGAGGCTCGCAATGGCCCTCATCATTGGTATCTGCATCTCGGCGCCGCTGGAGATTCGCATCCTCAAGCCCGAAATCGATGCGCAGCTCGAGCTCGAGCAAAATGAGTACATGGCCGAGCTCAACACCCACTCCGAGGGTCTCACGCAAGCTCGCAAAGACGAGCTCAATGCCAAGATCGATAAGGTGCAGACCGGCCTCAAAGAACGGCGCGATTACTTTGAGAGTCGTCGACTCGAGATTGGCAAGCAGCGACATCTCCTCGAGCTCGAGGCCGAGGG
>JAHEAK010000091.1:2931-4513 GCA_024642805.1 Kofleriaceae bacterium
CCTCCAAAGGAGTCGCCGGTCGAGGCCCAGCGTGGCGCGACAAGAAGGAAACACTCGACAAGATGGAAGGGGAACTGCAGAACGATCTGCAGAGCCACGAAGCGCAGGCCGCCATCTTCAAAGCCGATATCGACGGTTGGGAGAAGCAGCTCAGCGCTCTTGCGGCCGAGCTGGCTGCTGCCAAAGAAAGCAACCTTCGCCAGGCCAGACACCTGGACGGCCTGATGAAGAGAATCCAAATTTCGCACGAGATCGGCGGCATGGTGCCGTGGGCGATCTTGCTGCTACTGCTCGCTGTCGAGACCGGCCCGATCTTCTTCAAGATGATGCTGGTGCCAGGCACCTACGACTACATGCTCGAAAATGCCAAGCGGGTCTCCACTGCACGCCTGGGCATCGAGCTCGAGTCGCAGGTCTTTCTGAGCGAGACGGGCGAAGAGATTCGCATCGATACCTTTCACGAGGTCAATGCGGTGCTCGACGAAGAGCGGCGACGTCTGGCATCCGAAGCCGAGCTTTCCGAATCAGTCCACAGGCGTTTTCGCAGCGATCTCGAAGCCGAAATCGCCGAAGGTGACGCCTACAAAAAGTACATCAAGCCGAGCTAGTCACAGCTCCCGCCCATGGTCACCCCCACGCACAGCTCTTCGCCAGCACCTTCGATGAAGCCCGAACGCATCCTCTCGCTCCACGGCTACGATAGGGCGCTGGTGTCCCTGCTCTCCGATTCCGAGCGAGTCGCTCTGCGCGGAGCGGGCCTGGCATGGCTGCTTGCTTGTTTGATGTTGGGAATTGCCGGTGGCTACGCGGCCTGGTTGATCCGCCCGACCCTCTCCGCCCTCGTCCTCGGAGGACTGGGTGTCGGCGTTTTGACGCTAAACCTTCTGCGAGTGGTCACGGCCGGTGGCGGCTGCCAGCCGGGAAATGATTTGCAAGCGGCGGAGGCCCTGTGCCGTCGCTATCGGCCCAGTCTCGTGCCCGCGCTGCTCTTTGTAGTCCTGGCCGCTGTCCTGTCCCAGCCAGCGCAGATCGCCTTCTGGCCGACCCTCGATGCAGAAGTCGACGAGCATCGCCAAGAGCTCATCGAGCAACACGCAGAGGTCGTGCCCGTGGCCGCAGCGGGTGACGACTATTATCGTCGTCAACTCGAAGCAGCTCCCTTTCCCGTGCTGCGCCTCAAGCTTATCTGGCAAGATCCAAAACGCGCGCTGCGTTTTACAGCGATCTTATGTCTGCTGGTCATGGTTCCTGCCTTCTGGTCCCAGGTCATTTCGATCCGCGGATTGCGCGCCTACCAGTGGCAACGCCTTCGACGCTATCACCAAGCGCGTGTAGCGCTCGATGACGAAACCCACGAGCTAGTGACTCCTATGCTGAGCGCCTGGCCAAGTTACCAGGCCTTGCCGCCCCTGCCCCTGCACAGGCCGCATGCCTCGGGTCCGCAACTCACGAGGGTCGAGCCATGATGCAGTGGTTTCGCGGCCGACTCGAAGGCCACTACGTCGGTACCAGCTCTGGTGCCCCGGCCGTCTCGCAGTTTGGATCCGCCGATCGCTTCAAGCTCCGAGTCTATCGGGCGTGG
>JAHEAK010000091.1:4523-12081 GCA_024642805.1 Kofleriaceae bacterium
CTCCGGCGCTGGGCATACACAGGCGGAAGGCGGGGGTAGCACTCCAGCGCCATCGCCCGCTCCAAATCTGGCCCCGCCAGCTACTCTGCCCGCGGCCCCGCCACTGCCCGATGATTGCTTCTTTCAGGCTCAGATCGACGACACTCGGCTCTTTGGTATTCGCCCGCGCTCCTGCTTCGAGGGCACCATCTACGACGTCGCGATTAGCGATCTCAAGATTACCCACTCCACCAAGAAGGGCGGCAAGACCTACGGTCGCCTCGAAGGTGAGATCTACGCTCGCTACCTTCTGCCCGCCGACGTCGATGCCAAGACCGCCGAAGAGCTGGCCCTCGAGTTGAGCAACATGGACCCCGGCGTGGCGGCCGGCGCCGAGCAAGCCCTCGAGCACAGCGACAAGAGTGCATCGGCCGTCGAGGGCGCAGCGGCATCGCAAAAGGAAGCGCTGCATCCCCCCAGCCCAGCGCGCGAGAACCAGCCACAAGAGCCAGCCAAAGTGCCTCTCGCGCTGTTGATAGCCGTCATGGCCATCGTGCTTGGCCTGGCAGGTGGCTCCACACCGGCCCTGCTCTGGCTCGGCGTGTTCACGCCCATCATGGTCATTCGACTCATCCTCGGCGGCCTCTTCAAAGTCACCAACGCACAGCGAGTCTTTGGCGCCATCCTGGTCCTCATCCAGTTTGCATGCCTCGGTATGTTGATGCTCGACTGGTGGGCGGCAAGCTGCAAGCTCATCAACCCCTGGGCCGTGTCTGGCATTGGTGTCGCGGCACTGATCGCCAGCGTATTGCCTTCGCCGATCCCACTTCTCTATGCCGGTGGCAGTTTGGCCCTTGTGCTCTTTCTCTGGTACTCCGATGTCGGCACGCGCTGTGAGCAACCCGCGCCCACCGTCGAGCGGCCGAGCGAGCGACCGAGCGTCGACGACCCAGGCGTTCCGCGCACGAACGAGGACGGCAGCTGGCCCCGACGTCCGCCTCGGCGCACCCGGCCCTAAAACGGCAAGCTCTTCGCGACTCTGTCGTCAAACGCAAAGCCTGCACCGGCTACGTCGAGAGGCATGGACGTGGTTGAGCAATATCAACGGGCTCGTGCGGCATTGCTCTTGCTTTGACGGGCAGCTGACGCCCAAGGAGGCAACCATGCCACGCATCGACCTAAGCAATGACCACGCCGCAATCTTGAAAGAGTACCTCGAGCGAGTCCTCTCCGACTTGAGTGTAGAGATAGCTGGCACAGACCGCAGAGACTATCGGGAAGAAATCAAAGCGGAGAGAGTGCTGCTTCATGAAATCGTGGAGCAACTCCAGGATGCCAGTCCGTCCTAGCTGCCACGCGGCTAGCTCCCTAGCTGGTTAGCCGCGCCCAGTGTTCGCCACGCACGTCGCCGCGCCTGCTTCGCTGTGCGAGTTCGTCGCTCCACGCCAGTGCGAACAGAAAATCCCCGCGACCGCGAATACCTTCGCGCGGGGGCACCGCGAAGGTAGCGTGCGCAGCCAAGCGTGGCCTTCCTTGTCACTGGCCACGGGAACGAGCTTTGCTACCTGAACGGACTGTGACGGCCCCAGGCGCGCATCGGCAGCGAGGCAACGCCAGGGAAGAGCGAATTCCCTTTTCTGGATCGCTTGGCATTGCCCAGGCCAACCAGATCTACGGCGCGATCGCAGCTGAACATGCGGCCGCCTCACGCCTCATCGTCGATCTCGAGGGGGTCACGCAGTTGGGCCGAGTCGCGGAGGCAGCCATCGTCGCCGCTTGCCGCGTTCGTGTACGTCGCGGCGACTTCATTCACATCGTTGGCGCTCAGGGTCTCGTCAGCGATATCGAGCTTGCGCTCGGCACCCCGGAGCAGGACTTCGAAGAGGCGCCGCCTCGGCTCCTGGAAGCCGTGGGCTTGGGCACCCTCACCAAGGTGGCAAGCGCCGCGGCACTCTTGCAGATGGCCGCCAGCAGCAGCGCGGCTGCCTTGCGATTTGCGTTTCGGCGCGTGCATCTGCCGCGTCACTCTCTGCGCTACAACATTGCCCTCATGGGCGCAGATGCCGTTGGCATCGTCGGGCTGCTCGCCGCGCTCCTCGGCATGATCTTGGCATTTGAAGCCACCAGGCAGCTAGGCGATTTGGGCGCCAAGGCCCTCGTGCCCGATGTCGTCGGCCTGTCGCTGATTCGAGAGTTTGCCCCCTTGATGTGCGCGGTCGTGGTCATCGCTCGCAATGGAGCCGCCATTGCATCGGAACTGGCGAGTATGCGTGCCGGTCAAGAAGTGGACGCGCTTCGCACCATGGGCATCGACCCTGTCGAGTATCTCGTGCTCCCGCGGGCACTCAGCCTCATCCTGACCACTCCGATGCTGACGATCATGGCCATGGCTATCGGCTTACTCGGCGCCATCCTCGTCGCCATCTTGTTCGCCCATCTCGACCTGGCACTCTTCTACTATCGCCTGGTCGAAGCCGTCGACCTCAACGATCTGGTTTTTGGTCTCAGTAAAAGTCTGGTGTTCGCTACAACGACCAGCCTGTCGGCTGCCGCTGTCGGTCTTAGTTCGGGCTCTTCGGCTTCCGACGTCGGGCGAGCCACCACGCATGCCGTCGTCCTAGGAATTTTTCTATTGGTGGTCTGCGATGCCCTCTTCACCTTCTTCTCGGGAGTCTCCCATGGCAGATGAGCTTGGCATCGTGCAATTGCATGCTCTGCGCCTGGGCTATTCGCCATCTAAGGTCGTGCTCGATCACGTGGACCTGAGCATTCGACGCGGCGATGTTGTCGCCATTTTGGGCAGTTCCGGCGAGGGCAAGACAACCCTCTTGCAAGCGATGCTCGGGCTCATTGCACCCCTGAGCGGCGAGGTCCGACTTCTGCACCGGTCACTGGCCTCGCTCAACAAGGAGGAGCGCTCGCAGCTCTTCGCGCGCATCGGCGTCGTCTTTCAACACAACGCCCTGTTCACGGACATGAGCGTCGCAGAAAACCTGGCCATGGTCGCATACCAAACCAGCCAGCTGCGCAAGGAGGTCGTTCGAGAGCTCGTCTCGCTGCGCTTGCGCTCGGTTGGCTTGCCCGGCTTCGAGAGTCGACGTCCAGACCAGCTCTCCGGGGGCCAGCGCAAGCGCGTCGCGTTTGCGCGCGCCATCATGCTCGATCCAGAGATACTCTTCTGTGATGAGCCGACCGCTGGCCTCGATCCGCTAACGGCCGGCAAGCTCAGCCTGCTCATCCAGCACCTCGGAAGCGAACTGGGCGCGACCATGGTCATGATCACGCACGACGTCGATCTCATACATGCCATTGCCACCCGGGTCGTCATCGTCGGTGGCGGAGAGATTCACGTAGATGCCCCGCTGGACGCCCTGCGCGAGTCCAGCGATCCCCTGGTGCGCGGTCTCTTGGGCCAGCTGATCGCGCCGAGAGCTGTGTCATGAGCCACTCACGTCCCCTCAAGGTAGGAGTCTTCGTGGTGGCTGGCATCACCACCATCATCGCCGCGCTGATCGTATTTGCCGACTGGCGCTTTTGGCGGCAGCGACAGGACTACCTGGCTTACTTCCCGTATAGCGTGAGCGGACTGAGCGTCGGATCGCGCGTGGAGCTGTGGGGCGTGCAGATTGGCGATGTGCATTCGATCGCCTTTGACGGCGACGCGATTCGAGTCGTCATGCGCATGGAGGGCGATGTTCGAGTTCCCATGGACGCCAAAGCCGCCCTCAAATTCGAGGGCCTCACCGGGCTCAAGTTCATCGACATCGAAGGAGGGCAACTGGGCGGACCAGCGCTGGCCGAGGGCGGCGAAATCGCGGTCGCCCCCGACACGCTCAGAGAGGCCATCGATTCGGCTCTCGCCGCCCTCGACCATGTCGACAGCAGCCTCGGCAAGTTGGACCTGCTCATGGAGGATGTGAGCGAACTCTTTGGCGAAGCCAATCGCGAGCAGTTCGCGCGGGTACTCGAAGGGGCCGAGCGGACCGTGAGCTCGACGAGTACAGCCGCTGCCGACATTCGCGTGATCACAAGCGCCATTAGGCGTACGGCCCCAGATCTTCTGAGTTCCTGGTCGCAAAGCTCCGAGAACCTCGCTCTTTTGTCAGAGCAGGGAAAAGACATCAGCAGGGAGCTTGCGGCCGCTGCGCGAGATGGCCGGCGCACACTCGGATCCCTTGCGCAAGTCACCCGCACAACCGGCAATGAAATTCGAGCCGCGCTCTTCGAAATCCGAGCGACGGCGTCGAGCGCGCGCAGCTTCATGCGCAACCTCGAGGAAAGCCCCTCGATGCTCTTGTTCGCGGAACCACAGCGAGAGCTCTTGCCTCCGTGAGGACCGACATGGTGGCGCGTTGGATAGGCCTTTGGGTGGTCCTGGAAGCCCTACTCGGCTGTGGCGGCCACGCGCCGCAGCTTCGCTATTACGACTTCTCCGACGCCACGCCGCCGCAGGTCTGCTACCGCCCGGATGGGCCAACCATCTCCTTTCGCAACATGAGCGCAAGCGCCGGACTCGAAGGTGGTGACATTGCGATTCGCTCGGAGACGGGCAACATCGATCACTATCGCTATCACCGTTGGCAGGCGCCCATAGCGCGCTTGGTCAAAGAGCGTCTCGCCGAAGCACTTGCCGCATCTGGTCGCTTCCAACGCGTCGACATCGACACATTCAACAGCGACACCACGGTGGTGCTCGATGCTCGCATTCTGCGCCTGGAAGGAGTCCGACGTCCCGGCAAAAGCAGCGTGGCGCGCGTCATCCTGCTGGTAACGGCCCAGCACTCTGGCGCGGATGCCCGTCCCCAAACACTCTTGTACTGGCAAGAAGAGCCGGTTTTAGAACACTCCGTCGAGGCTCTGGTCAACAGTCTGCGACAAGCCCTCGCGACGATTGCCCTGCAGCTTGCCGCTGACCTGGTACCTTCTGCCAGAGGCACACGCTCAGCCCCTGCAGCGCGCGCTTGTCAGCGCAGGGGCACGTGAGCTCAGTCCTGCGATCGAACCATACGTGCCGCGACCGGCAAGATGGCAAGCGATACCAGCGCCGCCCCCGCGCCAAACCAGAAGGGGGCTTGGTGACTGACGCGATCCCACAGCAAACCGGCAATGACACTGCTCACCAGAGTAGCCGCTCCCAAGCCCATGTAGAACAAACCAATGGCAAAGCCTCGGCGGGCGGCGGGCGCATGATCGGCGATGAGCGCCTTGGCGACGCCGTCCGTCAGAGCCATGAAAACGCCATAGGCCGCAAAGAGCGGCCACACCGCGCCGGCATCCAAGATCGCGAAACCGACATAGACCGTCGCATACACCGCCCAGCCAATCGCGATTACTTTCCAGCGACCGATCCGATCGCTGAGCACACCCGCCGGATAGGAGAAGATGGTGTAGGTCAGGTTGTAGAAGGCGTAGGCGAGCACTACGACCCATGGGGCCAATCCCAAATCGGCGGCCCGCAAGAGCAAAAAGGTATCGCTGCTATTGGCGAGCGCAAAGACCATCAGCATCGCCATCACGATCCAATAGGCTCGTGACATCGCCGGCGCAGCCGATGTCGTTGGCTCGACACCGAGTTCTGTACCGAGCTGTGTGCCGAGCTCGACACCGAGTTCTGTACCGAGCTCGCCCGAGCCCGTCCCCAGGCCCTTCGGCTCGTCGCTACCTTCCGTTTTTGCTGGCGATACTTCTCGCAAGAGAAAGGTCAGAGCCAGCGAGACTAGGCCAAGGCCCGCAGCAATGGCAAAGACCATACGGAAGGATGTGGCGTCGTGCGCATGCCCGCTTTCTGAACTGGCCATCGCTGGCGTGCCAACCAACCACCACAAGAGCATTGCTGACACCAAGGTGCCGACCATCGCACCGGCGGTGTCCATCGCTCGATGTAGGCCAAAGGCTCGCCCGCGAATCGCCTTGGGAACTGCATCGGCCAGCAGAGCGTCCCTTGGACTTGCTCGCAGGCCCTTGCCTAGGCGATCGATGATCCTGCCCGCTAGCACCATGGGCCACGCGAATGCCAGGGCGAGAATCGACTTGCCGATCACGGGCAAGCCATAGCCCCATCGCACATAGGGAACCCGGCGCCGGCGTCGATCGCTGTGCCAACCAGCCCAAGCCGTCAGTAGCGCCACCGTTGCCTGCGCGATGCCTTCCACCCAGCCGAGCGATGTGGCAGTGGCACCCAAGACACCCACTAAAAAGAGAGGGAGCAAGGGGTAGATCATTTCGCCCGAGACATCCGCAAAGAACGACACCCAGCCCAGAACGATCACCGAAGCGGGCAACTTTTGCTCGTGCTCGCTCGCCGCGCTCTCTGCTTTGGTCGGCTCAGACATCACCACGCCCAGTGTACCGAATCTAGTGTACCGCATCTCTCGCCTGCCAGCCGCCTGCGTGCCGTGGCGAGCGCTGCGGCGAGCCCGCGCAGGGAGAAAGACTTCCCGCCCTTCGCCGCTAGCGCGCGAGCGGTGTATACATCGGCGATGCTTTCACATTCCGAGCGACACTACGCGGAACGCATCGGCTGGCTGCGGGCGGCGGTGATGGGCGCCAATGATGGCATCTTGTCCACGGCCAGTCTGATCATGGGCGTAGCCGCGGCCAGCGCAACAAAAGATGAGGTGCTGATCGCAGGTGTGGCCGGGCTGGTGTCTGGCGCGATGTCGATGGCGGCCGGCGAGTACGTATCGGTGAGCTCCCAGGCCGACTCCGAGCGCGCCGACCTAGCGCGCGAGCGACGCGAGCTGAGTGAAAAGCCCGAATTCGAACGCGACGAGCTCGCCGGCATCTACGTCGAACGCGGTCTCGAGCCGGCCCTGGCCAGGGAAGTTGCTGTACAGCTGATGGCGCACGATGCCCTCTCGGCCCACGCACGCGACGAGCTCGGTATCTCGGAGCTCGGCAGCGCGCGACCGATACAGGCGGCGCTGACCTCCGCCTTGACCTTTGCTCTTGGGGCCGCATTGCCGCTCCTCACCGCTCTGGCCAGCCCTGCATCGCAACTGAGCCTGATCGTGGCCGGCGCTTCGCTCGCTTTCCTGGCGGCCATGGGCGGTCTCGCCGCACGAGTCGGAGGCGCGGCCGTGGCCCTCGGCACCGTGCGCGTTGCTCTTTGGGGGGCGCTGGCCATGGCCGCCACCACCGCGGTCGGCAGCCTTTTCGGGGCGCTCGTCTAGGATGGCTCGCAGCATGGCCGGCAAGATGACCATGCTTGGCGCCGCCATGCTCTTTTCCATGCTCGCCGCGCTGTGCGCCTACACACTCTCGGATCGCTACATCGACAGACTCCCCAACCACCATGGCTACTACTTGGTTCCCGTGGTCAACCAAGTGCACTCGCAACCGAAGAAGCGACCGCGACACAGCATCCTGGTGCTCGTCGATGGACTGCGACGCTCGGATGCGCTGACGATGAGCTCGCTTGCGCGTTTGCGAGCGGCGGGGCAATGCCGCAGCACATACTCGGGAGCCCTGACCATATCGCGACCCGTGTACACCGTGATTTCCAGTGGCGTCGAAGCCGATCGAACGGGGGCACGCAATAACGACGAGACCAGGCCCGTGCGCGTCGAGTCAATCTGGC
>JAHEAK010000687.1 GCA_024642805.1 Kofleriaceae bacterium
CGACCAGCGAGATCACGTTGGTGAAGCTGGCCATCAGACGCACGCCGGCGCCGGGTACGGCGATAGCTCCGATAACGGCCTTGTCGGGAGCAAGCGCCCAGAGTGCGTTGGCTTTGCTGCTATCGACGGCCGGCGGCTCGCTGGGACGCGCGGCGCCAGGACCAGCCTTCTCAGAACTGGCCTTGCCAGGTTTGTCCTTCTTGCTGCAAGAAGCGACGACGAGGGGAAGCGCCAGAAGTGGCAAGAGGATCTTGAGTCTCATGCGCAGAGATTCCCAGGGAGACCGAAATCTCACAACGGCGATCGGCGCGAAAATGCTGGTGGTGGCGCTGGCAGCGCCCGGGAAACTACCAGTGTCGCTGCTCACAGCTCGCGGGAGAAGGCCAGACCCATGCGCATCGCGCCACCTCGCACGGGCACCTGGCCAGCAACGACCCGATAGAAACCAAACTCGGGAATCATGTGCCATCGGCTGCTCAAGCGGAATTCGCCATTGATAAAGGCGCCCAGCCAAAGTCCTCGCTCGCTACCGCCGGTCACGGGCCAGTACACACCGAGGCCTGTGCTCGGGCCCATCGAAAGTGTCCACCTTTTGGAGAGCTCTTTGCTGGCAACGCCGTGCAACTGGGCGAAGAGGTCGATGGCATCGGGAGACAGGGCGCTCTCCTGCACGCGCACCCCGCCGAGCGCGGGAGCCAGCGCGAAGGACCAGCCGCCCTCCTCGCCGCCCGCGTCGCGAAGGCGCCAGGTGCCGTTGAGCTCGACGCCCGAGCTGTGCAGCTTGGCGCCAAGATCACTGTTCGCGCTCATGCCGCGACGCACGGCTAGTTCCAGATCCGCCGTGGGGAAGGCGCTGCCTTGCTCGCGATCGTTCATGGCGCCCAGGCTCGAGGCCGCGCTCGCTCGCCAGTGCCCTTCGCTCACAGGCGTTGCGCTGCGATACACACTGGTCGATGGGCACGCGCCGAGCAGCGCCGCCCCTGCGATGAAACTAGCGAGACTGCGCATCGAAGAAGTCCAAAATGAGATCGTCGCCGTCGAAATCTTGCGAGACGCGCCCGACCTTCGACGTGCTCAGATAGGGGTCGCCTTGCGGCCAGGTGTGGCCACCACCTTCGATGCGAATGAGCTCGACGGGCGAGCTACAGTTTTCGTAACGGATGCGAAATGCGCTGGTGCCGTCATCAATCGGATCGGGCAGGGCGCTTTCGGTGAATGTGGCATCACAACCGTTGCGTTGTGCCCACGCCGCCGTGGACTCCTCGGCGCCGACCTTGAGCTTGTCGTCTGGGATGACGCCACCGGCTGTCGATGTCTCGTACTCCCAGATGGGATCTTCGGTGCCGTGCAGTTGCAAGAGGGCCACGCCGCCCGGGCATGCGCCGCCGGCGGCCGCAAACTGATTTTCACCAGCGACCGGTGCAATGGCCGCCATGCGCTCGCTTCGCTCGCAGGCCAGACGATGACTGATGGCACCGCCGTTGGAGATGCCCGTGGCGAAGACGCGATCGGGGTCGATCGGCAGGAGGCGATTGAGTTCCTCGTGCACGATGTCGAGGTAGGCCATATCGTCGACATGGGCGCGACATGCGCCCGCACTCACGCAGCTCCACTCGCCCCTGCCACCGCCTGCGTTCCAGGTGCGCAGGTTGCGAAAGGGGCGCGAGCCGGTGCCGTCGGGACGCACGAGCACATAGCCGCGATCGATGGCTTTGGCGGCAAGACAGGCGGGATCGCTGGTGTCACCATCGGGGCAAGTTAGGCTCTCGGCCGCGCTGCGCCGACCGCCACCACCGTGGAAGGCGTAGATGAGGGGCAGGGGCGTCTGGCCATCCCAGCTCGTGGGCACGACCAGATCAAAGGCGCGATCGCTGACCCCCGGCGTCGGGCAGGACAGGGAATCACCCGCCGCGACATTCTCGCATCGCGAATAGGGGGCGAAGCCGCAGCCACCGGCCATGCTGAGCACGAGGATCGCGGCGCTTATATGCCTGCGCATGCTGCTAGCCTACCTCAGCGCGACGAGCGCGGGCATCTCCACGTCTAGCAAAGCGCATACGCGGCCACCGCCATGGCGCTCGCGACATTGAGAGAGTTCTTGCTGCCGCGCATGGGCAGGTGCACGGCCTTGGCGCACAAGGCCAATAGCTCAGGATCGACGCCAGTGACTTCGTTTCCCAAGACCAGTACCAGCGACTCGGGTCGAGCCGGCGCGAGCTCCTGCAAGTCGCGCGAGCCCTGGCAATACTCAAGTGCCCAGAGGGTGCGCCCACCAGCGACAAGCTCGCGCGCCAAGGTGAGGGCGTTGTTGTGCTGACTCCAGGGCACCACCTGTTGCGCGCCGAGTGCGGTCTTGTCCATCGCCTTGTGCGCTGGCGTGGGCGTGATGCCGCACAGGTACAGACGGTTGACGCCGGCCCCATCCGAGCTGCGAAAGATGGAGCCGACATTGAAGACACTGCGCACGTTGTCGAGCAAGAGCTCGAGAGGCTTGCCAGGAAGCCTTGTAGTCGCGTTCGGGGCGCGACATCGATCGGCGGCCCAGATGGTTGCGCTCTTGCACAATGGGCACGCTACGCCAGGCACCCCGGGAAAACGCAGCTCACAGCTCGGCGAGGGGCACACGACGACGCGGTAGTCCTCGGGACCCAGCGTGTCGGCTGTCATAGCGGGGAACTCACGTGTGATGGCCGCAGCCTATCACGCAGGCATGTCCCTCGCTCTTTGTGGCAGACGCCCTGTGCAAGCGCCCTTGCGCGTCATGTGTTGCGCCGGCCGGTTGCACAGGGGTTCATGCTGCCGCCTAGAGCATGTCTGCCGAGCGAATGATCTCGCCGATGAACTCTGTGCGCAGACGGATCAAGCTCTGGTGCTCGGCGACATCGCGTCCAAAGATGGTGGTGTTGTCGGGAAGCACCCGCGAGCCGTCGATGTCGTCGCCAGTGAAGTCGTAGTTCTTGGCCTTGCCTGTGCTCGCCGTTGGGCGGGTGGCGCTTGGCTGCGTGCCTGCCTTGCTCTTAGGTGCTCGCGCCTTGCTGGCGCTGCTCTGCTTGGTCTTGGGGTTTTTCTCAGCTGAGGCTGTGCTCACAGAGAGAGTCATAGCAGCCACGAGAGTGGGCAAAAGAACGTACGTGCGAATGGTCATCGATATCTCCTTACAAGCGAGGTGAAGCTGCCTGCCCAAGAGAGTGACCAGCGAGGGTCATCTGTGACAG
>JAHEAK010000688.1 GCA_024642805.1 Kofleriaceae bacterium
GTCGAGCATCAACGACGACGTCGCTCTCAAGCTGACCTTGCGCGCCCCCGCCAACGCCACCGGTTACTCCTTCGACTTCATGTTCTACTCCTTCGAGTATCCCGAGTGGGTGTGCTCCTCCTTCAACGATCAGTTCGTGGCTGTCGTCGAGCCCGCTCCACCCGGAGCCATCAATGGCAACATTGCCTTTGACTCGATGACCAACCCGGTGAGCGTGAACATCGCTTTCTTCGATGTCTGCGAGGGCTGCCCCGCAGGCACCGCAGGACTGGCGGGAACAGGCTTTGACACATGGGGCGACGCCGGCGCGACCACCTGGTTGCGCACGCAAGCACCCGTGGAGCCCGGTTCCGAGTTCACGATCCAGTTCACCATTTGGGACACCGGCGACTCGGCTCTCGACTCCACCGTGCTCATCGACAACTTCCAGTGGTTGGCCAGCCCTGTGGGCGTGAGCACGAATCCGATCGACTAGGCCCAATCGACCAAAGCCCATGGATCGGGCGATCCGGAAGACGCGCTCCTAAGGGCGCGTCTTTCTTTTTTGGGGAGCACTAGGGGCGGTTTTGCCGATCTGGCAAAGCGGCCCCACAAGCCCTGACAGCCAGGCAAGAGAGTTGCCCCGGTTGATCCACGCGTGATAGCAATCTCAGTGTGTTGTGCGGCCACCTGTGGGCCTCCCCTTTGCACAGCCCTGACTAGCTCATGCGCAGAGTCGTTAATAGAAATCGTCTTCGAACTTTGGCTCTGCTAGCGCTCGCCGGCGCGCTGCTCGGGCCGCATGTTGCCACCGCCTTCAACCTCGAGGGCCACGACATCACCATGAAGTTGGTGCTGCCCGACGACAACGGCGACCTCACCAGGGTCGATCCGGTCGAACAGGACCGCAAGGACTACTTCAACCTGGCCAACTGCTCGTGCAATGTCGACTTCGGCATCGAGCTTGAGATTCCCGACGCCCCGAGCTCGTTCGCCGACAGTGCCCCGGTGGACATCTGGGCCGGTTCGGGCTGCGATGCCTCGCCGGAAAACGTGGCCACCGTCCGCGACGCCAACTGCGAGAAGGTCGACACCTTTGCCGACATCGACGGATTGATCGGTAGGCAAGTTCTGCCTGTGCCCATGGCGCAGTTGCTGGCCCCCAACCAGGTCGCCTGCCCGACGCAGACAGGCACGCAATCGGTCTACGCCATCATCGATCGCGACACCGCCGGCATCGTCGATCCCAGCAACACCGCGCCCGGCGACTATGTGGCGCCGGTCTACAACATCAACTACGACACCGAGCCCCCGCCTTTGCCCGAGAAGGTCGAGGCCTCGGGTGGTGAAAACGCCATCCAGGTCTCGTGGGACATTCCCAGCGTGCGCGCCGATGACGTGCGCTTCTTTCAGGTGCTCTGTGCGCGCGCCGACGGCAGCGTCGACGAAAACGATGGCTTTGGCGGCGGCGCCAAGTTTCTCACCAGCCGCATGGCTTGCGATGCCGATGTCGACGGCTCTCATCCCGACGTCGATCCAGCCGACATGCCCGCCGAGCTGTACAACCTCGATCCCAGCACCGTGTGCGCGACCACGGGTGGCACCGAGAACAGCGTACGCATCCAGGGACTGGAAAATGGCGTCGACTATCGCCTGGTGCTCGTCGCAGTCGACTTCAGTCGCAACGTGAGCGCCATTGATGTCGGCATCCACCAGCCAACCCCAGCGGAAGACGCCTGGGAGCATTACAAAGAGGCGGGTGGCCATGCCGATGGTGGCTACTGTTTCGTCGCGACGGCCACCTACGGCAACTACGATCATCCCTTCGTGCGCATCCTTCGCAACTTCCGCGACGACACCCTGGCGCACTTCAGACTCGGCCGTGACTTCATCGCCTGGTACTACGCCAACAGCCCAGGTCTAGCCGGCTTTATCGCCAGCCACACGGGCGCGCGCGCGGTCTCCTACGTCCTGCTCGCGCCCCTGGTCGCCTTCGCCGCGGTCTGGGAGTACACGGGACCTTTGGGCAAACTGAGCTTGCTCTTGCTCCTGGCCGGGCTGCTGGTGCGACGCCGCATCCGCAAAAGCGAGGGCGAGGCTCTGCCAAGGGCCTCACACGCCAGCTCTGGCAAGCGCCGCGTCCTGATGGCCACGACATCGGTACTTTTCTTAGTCGCCCTCGGTGCCTCGGCCCACGCCCAGCCCTATTGGGACGAGCTCAACGAGCCCCTGGAAGCCGGTGATTCGGTTCCGCACTGGAATGCCGAGATGAAACTTGGGCCCTACTACCCAGGTGTTGACGACGAGTTCAGCGCAGAGATGGGCCCCTTTGAGGAGGTCTTCGGCAGCAAGTGGAAACTCATGGGTGCCGTGTCCCTGGACCGCTACTTCGCCTTTCCCATGGGCCAGCTGGGCGTCACCGGCAGCCTGGGCTACTCCAGCCGCAGCGCGGCCGCCTTCGAGCTTGGCCCTGATGGTCGTCCCTTCCGCAATTCCCAGGGTGAGCTGGTGCGCTCCAAAGGCGACACGGTCGGCTTTCGTCTGCTGCCGACTTCACTCGGCGTCGTCTATCGCTTCACGGGCCTGGACGATAACTTCGGCATCCCGCTGGTTCCCTATGGCAAGGCGAGCCTGGCCTATTACCTGTGGTGGTTCACCGATCCAAGCGGCAACACCTCCGAGTCGCGCACCTCGGCGTGTCCTGACGCCGGCATGCCCGACTCAACATGCACGGGCAACTTGGGACGAGGCGGCTCGCTCGGCTATCAGGCGACCATCGGGCTAGCGCTGCGCGCCGAGCGCCTCGATCCGAGCGCAGAGACCTCCTTGCGCACCGAGATGGGCATCGAGCATGCGGGCTTCTTCATCGAAGGCACGCTGGCTCAGGTCGACGGCTTTGGCGCCAGCGACAAACTCACTGTCGGCGACACCACCTGGTTTGGCGGAATCAACTTCGAGTTCTGAGCACGCCCCGCCCGAGCTGGGGCAGGCAGCGCCTGCGGAGCGCACCCTCAAGCTCGTCGTCGAGTACGACGGCGGCCAGCTGTGTGGATGGCAGCGCCAGAACAACGGCCCAACCGTTCAGCAGCATCTCGAAGAGGCCATCTCTGCGATGACCCACGAGCCAACAAAGATCCTCGGCGCCTCGCGGACCGATGCGGGCGTTCACGCGCTCGGCCAGGTGTGCATCTTCAAGACGCGTCGACAAATTCCCACCATCGGATTTTGCCGAG
>JAHEAK010000689.1 GCA_024642805.1 Kofleriaceae bacterium
TGTGCGGCTCGTCTGGTAGCGAGATGCCGCCCACGATCTCACCGCGCATGCTCTGGCTGAAGTAGAGGCCTGAGCCGAGATCCTAGACCATCGGAGTCAAGAAGGGCTTGAGCGGCTCGGAAGAGCAGATTTCGTGGCGCACCGGATAGGTAGGGATTTCGACGCCGAGCATGGCTGCAATGCGCGGCGACCAGGCACCGGCGGCGTTGATGATGCGATTGCACTGCACGGTCCCGCGTGGGGTGTGCACCAGGAAGTCACCGGCACCTCGCTCGATATTGGTGACCGGCGTCTGGGTGAAGAGCTTGGCGCCCAAGGAGACGGCCTTCTCCGCATAGCCCCATAGAAAGGGCCAGGGAAAGAGAATGCCGTCAGTCGGGTTGTAGCAGGCGGCCAGCAGCTCGCGGGTCTCGAGCTGCGGTACCAGCTCCTTGGCTTCGGAGAGGCGCATCATGCGCGTTGGCAGACCGCAGCGTTTTTGCAGCTCGACCGTGTGCTCGAGGCGGGCGACCTGTTTCTCCTCGCGGGCAAGGAAGAGGTAGCCGCCCTGTCGAAACCAAACGTTGACACCAAGCTCGTGCGCGAAGCGATTGCACAGCTCGACCGACTCTTGCATCAGCCGCGTGTTGAGCTCGGTGCCCCACTGCTGACGCACGCCACCGCCATTGCGACCCGAAGCGCCAAAGGCGAGGTATTCGGCTTCGATGATGACGATATCGGTGTAGCCGCGCAGACACAGGTTGTAGGCAATCGAAAGGCCGATGACGCCGCCGCCGATGATCACCGTTTGCGTGGAGGCAGGCAGCGCTTCGTTACTCGAGAGGCGCCTCGATTTGTGGCCAAGACTCATGGCGTATGGCCCTCGCCCGGCTCACTCTTGGCAGAGCCGCCCTCGCGAGAGACTTCGTCGTCACGCACTTCGTCTGGGGCCGCAAAATACTTTAAGGGCGTCGGCACAAGGGGTGGTCGACTGGTAAAGGCAAGCACCTGGTCTGGGGCCTGGCCAAGCTCGACCAGCGCCCTGGCCACCAGCGCCAGGCACTCCTTGCCCTGGCAGGGGCCGGTGCCAAAGCCCGTGTAGCGCTTGACCTCCTCGAGGTCGGCATAGCCTTGGGCGACGGCCTTTTGTACGTCGCTGAGCGAGACATCTTCGCAGCGGCACAACATGATCTTTCCGCTCATCGCGCGACCTCTCGTGCGTAGGCGGCGGCGGCCTGGCCGACCAGGGCTCCGTGCTCAATGGCGCGCAGAGGGCCCATGTAGCCACAGACGTCGCCACAGGCGAAGACTCCCTCGCCGCACTGACCACGCTCGTCAGTGCGAACGGCAAAACCGCCAGCCTGGCCATCGAAGACCACCTCGGCCGCTTGTTGGCGGGCAAGCTCGGAGGCAGGGGAGGGCGTGGTGGCAATGACGATCAGCTCACAGGCATGCTCGCGCGTCTTGCCGTCGCGACGAATGAGTGCGGCGCGGACGCCCTTGGTGCCACGGGCGGATACGAGTTGTTCTGAATCGTGATCGATGTGCATGACATCGCAGCCAGCCTCGCGCAGAGTTGCGGCCAGCGCTTCGGCAGCGTCACTCTTGCCTACCATGCACAATGAATCGGCCGGCCGGATACCGTAGTCGAGAAGCAAACGACCTGCGGCTCGCATGGCAATGACCCCTGGACGGTCGTTGTTCTCGAAGAGCGCGTTTTGCGCGTAGCTGCCGGTGGCGTGCACCGTGGCGGTTGCGCGCAGCCGCACGAGCCTCTCTGGCGTGATGACGACCGTGGTGTTGTCCTCTTCGGGGATGTGCGCGATGGCGCAGCTGCGCGAGAGGATCTCGACGCCTGCGTCGGCGGCCTGCTGGACCCGATCCTGGATCGAGTCGGCGTAGCGCGGATCGCTGCGCAGGCTTCCGCCGAGCAAGAGGCCTTCGTCGATGAGCAAGGTGGTTGCGCCCGCCTTGGCGCTTGCCGTTGCTGCGGCTAGGCCGGCGCCGCCGCCGCCGAGCACGAGCACCTCGACCTCACGTTCCTGGCTTGGTAGATCGGTCGTGGCGACCGCGTCAGGCAAATTGCCCAGGCCGCTGAGGTGGCGGACGATCTTCTGCGTCACGCGATTGAGAAACTTGGATCCCGTCATCAGGGTGTGGTGGTTCATGCCCTTGGCGAAGACGAAATCGACGGCGCCGAGTAGATCTCTCTCGGCCGAGGGGAAGGCGTTTTGTGTCTCGAGCCGGGCGCCCTCACGGCATGGCTCCATGCAGATGCGGATATTTGGCACCCCATCGACTCGCATGAGGCAACCGCCACAGTGCCCGTCCATGCAAAAGAGGCCGCGGGGACGGTGGTATTTGAGTGATCGCGAGACCACCTGTTGATCGGCGGCAAAGAGCGCGGCTGCAAGGCTTTCGCCTGCAAATCCACGAATTGGCGCGCCGTTGCAGTGGATGGTTAGCGAATCTTCGCTCTTGCGTTGGGAGGGCCGCTTGGGCACGGCAATGCAATACCAGACTCCCGCAGCTCAGGTGCACTACCAGCGCCAGCAAATGATCGCCGTGAGTGGCTGCGACGAGTTGACCGCGCTGGGCCAGAGTCGTACGGTTGCCATCCCAAATACCAAGGGATATCCAAACCATGGCTACCTCGACAAAACCCTGCCCCTACTGTGGCGCAGCGGTACTAACAAGCGCGCCGCACTGCGGCACATGTGGCCGTCCTATGCCAGCTGCGGCTCCGCCTGCGGCTAGCGGGCCGGCGAAAACCATTTTCGGCATGGCGCCATTGGCACCACTCCCTGCGGCGCGGCCACGCACGCCGAGCTCGGCGCCCGGATCGGGACCTATGCCGATGGGCGGACAAGCACCGGCCGGACAATCACCGATAGGTGGACAAGTACCTGGCGGACAGCCTCCTGGAGCTCAACCCTTCGGCGGACAGCCACCGATGGGCGGACAGGCTCCGGCCGCTCAACCCTTCGGCCAAGCACCGATGGGCGGCCAAGCACCGATGGGCGGCCAAGCACCGGGTGGACAACCACCTGCCGCGCAACCTTTTGGACAGCCACCTGCCGCGCAATCCTTTGGCCAGCCACCGATGGGCGGACAACCTCCCATGGGCGGACAGCCTCCGATGGCGCGACCACCAACCGCGCAACCTCCGACAGGCGGACAAGCGCCCTACGCTCAGGCACCGGGCGGACAGGCACCCTACGGGCAGCCTC
>JAHEAK010000092.1 GCA_024642805.1 Kofleriaceae bacterium
GCGTAGATGGACATGAGCTTTGATAGTAGTCGCTTTCGACGGCAAGCGCGTGCCGACGAAGAGCCTCGGTTGGGTTGGCAGCTAGTCGGAGTCGCCCTGGTCTTGCGACTTCATCGCCAGAGTGGGCCCACCAAAGTGAGCGGAGTTGACGTCGATTTGCAGCGACACGGTCGCCACGTTCATCTGCGAGGCGGAGATCCGCGTCTGCGGATCGAGCTCCGCGAGTGTCTGTCTGGCGACCGAGACAGCGGTGGCCAGACGCTCTGTGGCATCGTAAAGGCCTCCGCCCAGCTCGCGGATGCATTCGCCGAGCTCCGCCGCGAAGGCACGGGCACTCGGAAAGCGCTGCTCCGGCGTCGGCATGAGGGCACGATGCACAGCTTGCGCAACCCGCTCAGGAACATCCGGCCGCTGATCTCTGAGCGACTTTATCTGACCGGATCGAATCTGTTGAAACACCTCGATCTCCGACTCACCGTCAAAGAGTCGCGCACACGCAAGCGCTTCCCACAGCACACATCCCATCGAGAACTGATCGCTGGCCACGGAGGCCGTGCTGCCCAAGGTTATCTCTGGTGCGAAATAGCCGAGCTTGCCTTTGACCATGCCCGGAGCGGTGACGGTAAAGGCTCGATCGCGAGCACGTGCCAGCCCGAAGTCACTGAGCTTGGCGATGCCCGACGCGCTCAAGAGGATGTTGTGGGGCGAAACGTCGCGATGAATGACGGGGCTGGCCACGCCGTTGGGAGCGCGTCGCTCGTGCGCCGCAGCCAGGCCTTGTAGCGCGCCCATGCACGCCACCGCCGCCAGGGACCACGGAATGGGCTGCCCCAAGAGCGAGAAGGCCCGAACAAAACCGTGGAAGTCGACGCCATCGACCCACTCTAGGACTAGATAGTGGGTGTCGCCCTCCGCGACGAAGTCGACGACCTGCACGATGTTCGGATGCATGAGTTCCGTGCCGATGCGGGCCTCTTCAATGAACATCTGAATGTACTGACGAACCGTTCGATACTCGATCTTGATCTCTTTGATAGCGACCAGTCGGCTGAAGCCAGCGGCCCCTCGCATGCGCGCCTTCCAAACGATGGCCATTCCGCCTTCCGCGACCCTCTCGACCAGCTCGTAGCGGCTGCCGACCAGTGTTGGCTGATTCGCCATGCGCCGAGTATGGGCAGCGCTCGGGGCCGCCCACAAGCCCAAACACGAATTCGCGCCGCAGCGTTGGATCAGGCGCCGGGTGCGCGCAGGCAGATGTACGGGTGCACATTGGCGCAAGGACGGTCATCCCACTCACGAGCGGGGTTGTCGCCCTCGATGATGGTGCAGTTCTCGATGGTGCCGCCATTGCCATTGTTTGGCTCGCCAAGACGCCACTGGTTGAAGATCATCGGCGTGCCATCCACCCACACAAAACTGTTCTCGACCAACTCATCGGAGGCGCCAAGCCAGACATCGGGGTTGGCAGCGGTGGCGTTGCCAGCAAGGCCTGCGACGATTGCCTGCGTGTCAGCATCGAGAACGATGGCGAGCGTCGCGCCCAAGCCAAGACAAGCGGCCTGCGCCTGGGTGGAGGTGAGCTGCGTCGAGAAATACATGTAGCAGCTTTGGTCGGGTGCACTTAGTTGCACATCGCCTTCGACACAGGGCGCGACCTGTGGAGCCGCGTCGGGCACGGGAAGCCCACCACCTGCGTCGGGCGCGGCCACGTCTCTCACGCCCGCATCGGCCTCGCTGGCCTGAAAGTCCTGTCCAGCGATAGTCGATGAGCAGCCTGCCGCGCCAAGGCTTGCACAAACGAGTGCTCGCGCGAGGTGGGAGGTGGGGAGTTGCATCGCCACCATCATCTCAAGATCGGCCCACGAAACACCAGCCAATTCCGGAGACCGAGCAGGCCGAGAGACGTGCGAGATGTAGGTACGTCGTCAACTACAGCGGGTAGCGATCTGATATTCTGAAAACATGCGCACGCTCCTGTGTCTCGTTTCGCTCTACTTCATCGCTTCCTGCAGCAACGACGATGTCGTCGATCCGCAACTGGATGCCGCAAGTTACGACGCAGCTCTCGGCGCCGATTCCGGTGAAGTTCTGCCCGACGCGGCCGCCACAAGCACCTGTGCTTCAGGAGATAGCGTCGACTTTTGCGAGATCGATAACGAGATTTGCATGGAGAGCGACCTGGGCGGCACCCTGCTCGCCGAGTGCCAGCCCCTGCCCGTCGGCTGCGACGAGACGCGCGACTGCGCCCATTGTGCCTCCCTCTGTGGCGACCTCACCTGCGAGGACAGCAGCACCGACAACGCCATTACCTGCATCGCCGGCTAGCAGGTCCTCGGTCGCTAATTGTCGCTGCTCTCGTCACTTAGAGCGAGTTCGGCGCGTGCTGCTTCCAGGGCCTCGAGATTGTGCTCCCAGCGCAAATTGAGCTCTTCGAGCTTGGTGCTGGCCTTTTGAAAAGCGTCTAGCAGGCTGTTGCGCTTCCCGGCGTCGTCGTAGACCGCAGGGTCCGCGAGCTGGCTCGATCGCTCACTCTGCTCGGTCTCAAGCTCGCTGATTCGCTTCTCGACCTCCGCGACCTTCTTCTCGAGTGGGCCGATGACCTTGGCGCGTTGTTTGCGAACTTCGGCTTCGCGCCGCTTGCGGGCCTTCTCGTCCTCTTTGCTGCCCTTCTTGCTCGAGTCGATCATCGGAGTGCTCGACACCGCGAGCGGCTCAGCTGCCTCACCGCCGTTGCTGCGCTCACGACGCAGACGACAGGAGTTCATGTACTCATCAAGGGTGCCGCCGTAGCTCTCGACGTGCCCATCCTCGATGTTCCAGATGGTCGTCGCCAGCTTTCGGATCAGGCTGCGGTTGTGCGACACGAAGATGAGCGTGCCTTCAAACTCGCTGAGGGCGTCGCCAAGAGACTCGCTCGACTCGAGATCCAGGTGGTTGGTTGGCTCGTCCATCAGCAAGAGGTGCCCAGGGCAGATGAGCAGTCGAGCAAGCGCGACGCGGGCACGCTCACCACCCGACAGAACGCTGACCTGCTTGTCGACATCATCGCCGCTGAACAGGAAGGCTCCGAGCACACTGCGCACACGGTTGGGAGACGCCCCCTTGCCGGCTCGCGAAACCTCTTCGAAGACTGTCGATTCGCGGTGCAGTGTGTCGGCGTGGTGCTGGGCGTAGTAGCCCACGTCAATGGCATTACCGATCTTGGCAACGCCATCGCTGGCTTCCAGCTCGCCGGCCAGGATCTTGAGCAAGGTGGTCTTGCCGGCGCCGTTGGGACCAATGATGCCAATCTTCTCCCCGCGCTTGACGGTGAGGTTGATGTCCTTGAAGACGTGCACCTTGCCGTAGCGCTTGCTCAGCTCGGAGACCCGCACCACCTCGTTGACCGTGCGCTCGACCGGGGCAAAGTGGAAGCGCATGACCTTGCGGTCCTGGTAGCGCTCGACCTCATCCATCTTAGCAAGGGCCTTGACGCGGCTCTGCACGGCCGCGGCCTTGTTGGCCTGCGCTCGAAAGCGATCGACGAACTTCTGCATGTGCTCGCGCTCGCGAGCCAGATTCTCGGCCTTGTTGGCCAGCACTTCGGCCTCCTCGGCGCGCTGCTTCTTGTAGGCCTCGTAGTCGCCACGGTACTGGCGAACACCTTCCATCTCGAAACTGAGCACCTTGGAAATTTGCTCATTGAGGAACTCGCGATCGTGCGAGATCAAGATGAAGGAACGTTTGTAGCGCTTTAGAAAGTCGGAGAACCAGGCCACGCTGGGCATGTCGAGGTGGTTGGTCGGCTCGTCGAGCAACATGAGATCCGGCTGTTGAAAGAGCAGCGCAGCCAGAACGGCGCGCATCTTCCAGCCACCCGAGAACTCACTAACCGGTCGCTGCCAGTCGCTTGTCTCGAAACCAAGACCGCCAACGATGCGCAGCGCCTCGTGCTCGGAGTAGAAGCGCTCGAAGTGATCGATGCGCTCGTGCATCTCCGCCAGGCGCGTCGCCAGCTCCATCAAGAGCTCCGAGTCACCCGCGGATCGAGTCGCAGCCTCGAGCTCGCCCTCGCACTCGACCAAGGCATCGTCGAGCTGGGTGCGCCCAGGCACGCTGCTGAGAATGTAGTCGCGCAAGCTCAGCTCACTGGCAAGCTCGATGTCTTGCGGCAGGTACCCGATGCGAACCCCGCGCGAGGTCTGCATGTTGCCCTTGTCGAGGTGCTGCTGGCGGCCCATGACCTTGAGCAAGGTCGACTTGCCCGAGCCATTCGGGCCCACCAAGCCAATGCGCTCACCGTCACTGATACGAAGATCGAGGTCGGTGAAGATGGCCCTGTCGCCGAAGCTGAGGGCGGCGCTTTCTAGTACGAGCAAGCTCACGCTGGCCGCTATCTACCACATGAGCCAGGCAGCCGGGACCAGGAATCCCCGCCCCGCTGCATTCTCCCTACCTGCCCTTAACGGCACCTGCCCCTAACTGCGGTCGCGATCAGCGCGCCGCATGACCAGAGCCCGCGGCATGTCACCGCGCAAGACCGCCTCCTCGAGCGCCCGCCCGACCTCGCGAATCTGCTCGACGGCGTTGCCATCACTGGAAAACTCCTCGAGGAGCTCGGAGTACAGCTCGCGTGCCGAGTCGTCTTCCGTGTCGCCGCCGCAGGCCAGACGCGCGCGCAGCACGGCGAGCTTGAACTGCAAGTGGGCAACACCTCCAAGTCGTTGCGCCGTATCCAAGAAGCCGTCATCGAGCTCCTCGACCAGCTGCGCTTCCTGGGCGAGAGCCAGAGTCAGAACGGCAATCGCCTCCGCTTCGCGACCCGCGTAGTGCAACGCATCGGCCTGGCATGCACGCGCGTAGGGCGAGCCAGATCGTGCGCTGATGGTGTCCCAAAAACCAATGTGCGCCTCGATCTCTCCGTCGAGCAGGGCGTTTTGCGCTCCCCACAGGCCGTAGAGGTGCGCGATCAGATGACCGAGCTCGCTGTCGTCGATGGGCGCACCGACCGGAAAGATGCCCACGATCGCGTCGAGAAAAGCCTTGGTCTCGGCGTAGAGACTGCGTTTGTAGAAGAGCTCATCCATGGCCGCCGCCCTGCTTGCGCGACTCGCACTCGCCGAAGCGGAGGTCGATGCAGCGGCAGAAGCTGCCCCCCCGGTCAGCCGCTCCGCCACGCGCTTGAGCCACGTCGACACCTCCCTAGCGTATCACCATCGTGATCAAGGAGCCGATTCGCGCGCTTGCGCCGCTTTCAACAGTCCTGCCCGCTGACGGTTCAAGGTGCCCCAATCCAGGTAGTGCCACTGGCTGCGATACTCCAAGAAAAAACCGGCCATATCACGCAGATAGCGAACGGCATCGCTGCCGCCCTCCTGGATGTCGTGCGCTTCCCACGGGTCCGTGCCGAGATCGAAGATCTCCTGCGCACCGTTGTAATCGGCGATGAGCTTGTAGCGCTGCGAGCGCAAGCTGTAGCTGCGCCCGTATTCGAGAGACACGACACGCGCTAGCCACGGCCCCTCTCGCAGCACCATGGGCACCAGGCTCTCGCCCTGCACTTTGGGGTCGATGGCCACGCCGAGCATGTCGAGAATCGTAGGCACGATGTCGCGATGAGTCGTCACCGTCCAGATGTCGCGAATTCCCTTGGTGAGGGCGGGCCAGAAGATCACCAAGGGAACGTCACCAAGCTCGCGGTTGTGGCCCCAGGCGTGGCCCAGGTGTCCATGCTCGAACATGCCTTCGCCGTGATCGGAGGTCATGACCAAGATGGTGTCTTGCAGCAGGCTCGCGTCCTCGAGGCCTTTGACCAGAGAGCCAAAGCACTGATCCCAGTACTGCGCCTCGCCCTTGTACAGGGCCTTGAACTGCTTCCATTGCTGATCGCTTAGCTTCATCGACCCGGAGATCAGGCCGCCGAAGATGTCGCCATTGACCAACTGACCGAGCGGAGGACCCCACTCGCCATCATAATAGTTCTCACTGATGCCCTGGTGATAGCGATAGGGGGTGTGGGTTTCGTAGGGCAGTGAGCTGATGAAGAAGCGCTTACCGGCGTCTCGCTCTTTCTTGCCAAACTCGAGCATCATGTCGACCAGCGCACTGCAGTCGTTGCTCTTGCCCTCTTGCCCTGGCTGATGAAACTCAGTCCAGCCGCCGGGCTCTTTGAGACGCCCCATGCCGAAGGGATTGTTGCCGAAGAAGCCCGAGGCAATGCCGGCCTTTTCGACCTGGGTAGACACCGTGGGCGTCCCAGGAAGAATCTTGCCGCCGTCCCCATCGACGCCGTGCACCCTCGGAATCATGCCGGTCTGAATGCTGCCATGCGATGGCGGCGAGGACGGAGACGCCGCCTGGTTGTTCAAGAAGACCGCCGAGCCGAGCGCTGCTTGCTTCTCGACGTTGGGCATCTGTGCTTGCGAGGCACCATAGACGGGCGCGTAGAGGGGCACGTGATCCGAGCGCAGTGCGTCGACGACGATCAGAATGAGGTTCTTGGCGGGCGCAGGCTTGGCGCTGACCTTCGCAGGCGCCATGGCAATGCGCGGCGAGCCCCAGGCAGCAGCTGCGGGCGCGTGCAGTTCGAGGCGAACCAGTTGCCCGGCGTAGTCAGCCAAGGATAGTTGATGATGTTGGTAGTCCTCCTGGTTCTGATCGTGACTGAGCAGGGTGTTGGTAGCGCCCTTGTCATCAACAAGGCGCAACTCGAAGTGCCCCGTGCCGCCGGTTTCGAGATCGAGGTACGCGCTCTCGGGAATCTCGACCAGGTGAATGAGTCGCCCGAAACCGTGCAGGGCGGGCTGTGAGCGCCCCGCTTCGCCGACATCGCCCGCCGGCTGTAGCTCGGTCGTTTGCAGATCGAGGGCCTGGCCCTCGTGCTTGGCAAGCGTGATCGAAAGCGAGTGCCACAGGCCGTACGAGCTAGTGCCGCCAACCTTCGCAGACTTGCCGAGGTGCAGCTTGATCTGGTTTTCACCGCGCCGCAAGATGCCGTCTGGGACCTCGACTTCGAGGAGCTGCCAGCTAGCCTCGAGTCCGTTGCTCTTGATGGACTTGCCATTGAGCTCAATGCTCACCCGCTGGCCGGCACTGAGGCCGTGCACACGCATGCGCACAAGCGCGGCGCCGGGCTCGTCGAACCAGCCAAAGCGCAAGACGGCCTGCCTGCTGGACAAGACACGCCCGAGCGTGCCGTCGATGCGAAGGTTGCCGGCCCATGGCCTGGAGTACTCGTGCGTGTACTTGCGAATGCCTTCACTGGCCAGCGGGATCAGAAGTTCCCCAACACTGCCGAGATGCCAGAGATAGCGATTATCGACCAGGCTCATGGACGGCTCGTCGTCCAGAACAACTCTGAGTTCCTTCGGTGGCTGCGCCTCGCCCTTGCTCTTGGCGTCCTTGGCTGAGGAGGGCGTCTGGCGATTCGCGGTGGGCGCGCTGCTCGACTTGTTGGTTGGTGCGCTGTCTCCGCAACAGAGCAGGACACAGAGCATGAGCGGCAGCATTTTCATGCGCCGATGATCGACACAAGGGCCCGATCCTGACAACCGAGCGCGCCGATTGCTGTGTCCTACATGTGATCTAAATGCCCAGAATTTGGGGACTCCCCTGAGTCTCCACTGGCCGATCTAGGGCCTCGGGTCCCAGATCCTGCACGGCTAAGGAAGCGTAGCTGCTCGGAATTACCCTGGTCTCGCTGGGCACCAAAGTTGCTTTATTAGTCATCGTGACCAAACTGAGTTCGATTCTGTGTGTTGGCCTCCTCGCTTCTGCCGCCGCCTGCGGCACCGGAGACGTGAGCGGTCAGGATGGTACTGGCGGAGATAACAACGACAATCTCGACCCAAACAATCCGCCTCCCAGTCCATTCCCAGACAACCCCTTTCCAGACGATGGCACCTGCGGTGACATCAACGCGGTCGTCGATGGTCTCACGCCCACCGTCCAACTCTTGATCGATCAGTCGGGTTCGATGGATGCCGGCTTCGGTGGAAGCGATCGCTGGAACTCGGTCTACACCACCTTGATGGGCGACAACGGCGTGGTCAACGAACTGCAGTCGACCATTCGCTTTGGTCTGAGTCTCTACACCTCCAACGATGGCTTCAACGGCGGCACCTGTCCCGTGCTCAGCAACGTTGGCGCTGCTCTCGACAATCGCGCTCCCATCGACGCTGTCTTTGGCCCCTCGGGACCGCAAGGCGATACGCCCACGGGTGAGTCGATCGATGCTGTGCTCGCTCTCCTGCAGGCGGATCCCAATCCGGGCCGCAAGGTCATCGTGCTCGGCACCGATGGCGAGCCCGACACCTGCGCAGAACCCAATCCGCAAAATGGTCAGGGTGTGGCCATCGCCGCCGCGCAGCGCGCCTTCGAAGCCGGCGTGAGAACCTATATCGTTAGCGTTGGCGACGACGTTGGTGCCCAGCACCTGCAAGATATGGCCAATGCCGGTTCGGGCCTGCCGGTTGGCGGCACCGAGAATGCTGAGTTCTTCGTTGCTCTCAATCCGCAAGACCTCGTCGACGCCTTTGGCACTATCGTGGGTGGCGTCGCCGGTTGTGTCTTTACGATCAACGGGCAGGTCGATACCGCCAAGGCCGCCACCGGTCTGGTGGCCCTCGATGGCCAGGAGCTCGCACATGGCAGCGAGTGGATCATGCTCGACGGCAAGACCTTCGAGGTCTTGGGCGACGCCTGCGAAACCATCAAGGACGGCCATCTGCACCACATCTCCGCGGTCTTCCCCTGCGGTGTGATCGTCATCGACTAATCGCACACGCCATCGAGCGAACAAGCGCCTGCCCGAGATCCTCGAGGCAGGCCTTGTGCGTTTCGGCGGGCCTCGAGCGTGTTGCTAGTGAGCCCAGTCCTGCAAGCGACTGCGCTTGACCTCGGGCTCTTCCATCGAGCGATATCCGAACCAAAACACGAGATCGGTGCGCTCGCTGCCAAGCAGGGCCGAGCCCGCAGAGACTTCCACGGCCCCTTCATCACCGATGGCGACGCGCATACCGACGCGCGGCAAGACGTGATCGAGGCCAAGCCCGTACCAGCCGCCCTGCACGTCGGCGCCGACCAAGAGCGAGATGGCCGAGAGAGGGACATAAGCCAGATCCGCCGAAGCCAGCAGTGCCGCCCGTGCATCGACCCCGGAATCGGCCAGGTTGCTCCACAATAGCCCGGCCACACGTCCGTGCACATGCAAGGAGTCCGAGGCCATGAGAGTGAGGAGATAGGCGGGACTTGCCGTCACCTTCAGGTTCTCATCACTGCTGTTGCTCAGTGGCAGCTCGAATCGCATCGAGTGAGCGATGACCGCAGCTCGCCCCCACAGTGTCGTCGCCCGCGGGCGCAAGGCCGAGACCGAGAGCGGCCCAAGGGCCAGCTCCGCGTCGGTGAACACCGCGCTCTGCGCGAAGCGATAATCGACGATGCGCGCACCTACGGAAAACTCGTAACCTGCAGCGCTAAGCCACCGGTACTGGCCAAACAAGGACGCGCTCAGGGTGCCATAGAAGGCCGGGGTATCGATAATCGCGAGCGCCCGCGCGCCCAGACTATAGCCGTCAGCGGCACAAGCCGCGCGGTTTTGATCGATGCCAGTGTCGCGCACCGACAGGCTCGCTGGAGCCAGGAGCGCGCGACAGGGTGGTTCGGCGTGTGCGCGGCCTGCGGCGAGGCCTGACCCGATCAGCATCAAGGCCGAGATGAGAATCGAAGATCGAGGGCTCATGGCTGCAGCCCCGGTGCTTGCCAACCATCGCCCTGCCAGTCGATGAGGATGGCATTGGTAAATCCATAGGGCCACGCACCTGGCAGCACGCGCGTGAGCGCGTAGCGTGGATCATCGGCGTCGATGGGATCGGGCGGCGTTGCCAGCGGGCCACTCTCGTCGTCATCATCTTCAATGTCGCGCTCGTCGACGACACCGTCCTGATTGTTGTCGCTGGTGTCGAGCACACCATCGTCGTCGAGATCGGCGACCGGCTGAAAGCGCATACCCGCTTCGACGACCAGCCAGGTATCGACGCCCTCAGTGAGCACGGAGTCCAGGGGAATGGCAGCCCGATAGCGCAGTACGCCCTCGTTGCCAAGTGGATCGATGGGGTGCTCGAGATCCTCGCCACTGGCGATGACCTTGACGCCAGTATGGGTGACGAGGCGAAGCTCATCGACGGGTACCCACGGGGGTGCGCGCACCTCGATGCGCAGCGTGTCCCCGGCTTGCGGCGTGTAGGGGTCAAAGCCGAGACCGCGCCGCTGCCCCGATTCCTGGCCGACATCGACCGTGACGACCACGCCGTTGGAGCCGATGACCTTGCCGCCCTTGAGGGCGCGATTGAAGAGGCCGACGTCGAAGTTCTCGAGATTCATCGAGGCGTCGACATAGGAGCGTCCAAAGCCGAGTCGCTCGTGCAGCTCGTGCGAGTCACTGTTGCCGACGCCGGCGCGAACATGCCCCTGGGAGAGCAGCGAGAACCACAGCGGCCTGGTTTCGAGGGCCTGAACCGCGCTGGCACCGTTTTGCACTTCGATCAGATCGAAGTCGATGTTGCGCGTTCCAGAGGGAGTGGCGCGCAGCAAGAAACCGTTAGCGCTGCCATCATCCTTTTCGGGAATCACGTCACGCGGATCAAAGCCGATAGCTCGGAAGAAACCCAGATCGCGACCAAACTGCGGCTGATCCCATGGGTGATTGAGCATGTGAATGCCTTCGTCGCCGAGCAGCGGGTCCATGAGTTCGTAGAGCTCCTTGGCTTCGACCAGCTCATCCCATGGCGCGCCTCCACGCGGTGCATCGGTATCCGGGGTCATGGGCCAGTGATTGAAGTGACCAATGACCTTGGGAAAGTCGCTGCCAGGCACCTTCATGTGCGGGATGAGCTGCGTGGTCTCGAGGCCGCCGAGGACCTCGACCCTGTCGCCGAGGCCGAGGGTCTCGACGGCATCGGCGTAATCGACAACCGCGTCGTGATCGGTAGCAGCGATGACCTGCACGCCATGCGCGACGAAGGTGCGCACTCGATCGAGGTCGGGAAGCGAGGAGTCAAAACTGGCGCTGCCGTGCACATGCAGATCCGCCGACAACCAGCCGAGCGGAGCGACATCGAGATGCTCGAGATCGACCTCCACGCTCTGGACTTCGCCAGCCGCGATCTCGATGTCCTTGCGGCCAAGGGTCCACTCCGGTCCCATGGTGAACCAGAGCTGATAGCGACCAGCAGGCAGCTCGAAGTCGTTACCCTGTGGCTCGACGTTGACCACGTTGCACGCGGGCGAGGCTCCAACCGGAGAACCAAGCCATGGCGAGCATTCGCGAAATTCTCCCAACCAGGTGCCTGCGAGGCGCTCGCGCTCGTCTTCGTCGGCAGGGCTCACGAAGAGCGATGCCAAGCTCGGCTCGCCATTGCCAGTGACCGCCACGCTCAAGCGCGCCGGCATCTCGATCTCAATGGTGCCGATGCTGGCCTCTTCGGCCGGGGCTGCGCGCGGCACCACGCCCTCTGCCAGCACACGCCCAAAGCTCCACACCTCATAGTACAGCCAGCTCTGCGATGGCACCGCCGTTCGGAAGTGGCCCTTGCTGTTGGGAATCACCGTTGTCAGCGGGCGACGCAGATCATCGCCAACGATCTCTGAAATCTGCACCGTGGCGCGCCGCATGTCGCCGGCCAGCGGAAGAGCGCCAGCGCTGATGTCTCCGGATACAAAGACAGGTCTGGCTTCGCCGTGCAGCTGTCGGCGTGCCGTGGCCAGCCGCTTTGTGACTTCACTCAGATCGCGCGACTCACTCACTTGCAGGTAGCGTTGATAGCTCCACTCCTCACCAGGTCGCAGCATCGATATACCGGTGCCAAGCGCGCTCAGTTCGGTGCTGTTGACGCCCTGTAGCTGTTTGCGATCGCAGCTCACCAATCCGTAGCTGGGCGCATCGTCTTCGGCCGCCCGCGCCATGACGTAGTCGAAGCCCGCGTATTCGTCCTGCAAGCTGAGCAGGCCAAAGCCCTCGTGGGCAAAGCCCTGG